>JBIOUP010000243.1:0-11124 GCA_044867305.1 Dermatophilaceae bacterium | reverse complement strand
ATCGGTCGTTGGCTACCGTGGACCATCATCCCACCACCGGAAGAGGTCGGCGGTCATGGCATTGCCCAGGCCCGCGAAGGGCACCGGCAAGTGGTGGGCGCTCGGCATCGCGGTCACGCTGGCGTTTGCCGGATGGCTGGGCTACCGGGAGTACTCGGTGGCTGACCAGCGCGTCACGGCGCAGACCCTGGGCTTCGATGTCGTCGATCCGCGGACGGTGAGCATCGACTTCGAGGTGAGCAAACCGCCGAGCACCACCGTGGTGTGCACCCTGCAGGCGCAGGACATCCGACACGCCGTCGTCGGATCGGCGACGGCGACCATCCCGCCCGCCGATCAACGCAGCAGCCGACAGAAGGCGACCATCCGCACGACGACGCAAGCGGTGGCAGCGCTGGTGCACGACTGCGTCCGCGCATAACGGCATACCCCCGACCCGCTCGAACTTGCTAGACTGCTCGTTTCCGACTGGTGGCCAAGACCAGCTCCTCACTCGGCGGCATAGCCGGCCAGGCCACCGACCAGAAGTCCCACCGGGCCCGAAAGCGATGACGTTGTGCCCGGCGCAGCAAGAGCAAGCAAGGAGTATGCCGTGACCGACACCGCCAAAGGCGCATACCTGACCCCGGAGGCTTTCGAGCGCCTCAAGGGCGAGCTCGAGCATCTGTCGACCGAGGGGCGCACCGAGCTGTCCAAGCGGATCGAGGCGGCCCGCGACGAGGGCGACCTTCGCGAGAACGGCGGCTACCACGCCGCCAAGGAGGAGCAGGGCAAGCTCGAGGCCCGGATCCGCCAGATCACCCAGCTGCTCGAATCTGCCACGGTCGGTGGCACGCCTCCGCCGGATGACGGGATCGTCGAGCCGGGCATGGTCGTCACCGTCGAGATGCTCGGCGAGCAGGAGACCTTTCTGCTCGGCCACCGCGAGATCCAGGGACACACCGACCTGCAGGTGTTCTCCGAGGCCTCGCCGCTGGGCGACGCCGTCAACGGCAAGTCCGCCGGCGACACGGTCAGCTACGTCGCTCCGAACGGCACGACCGTCGAGGTCAAGATCCTGCAGGCGCAGCCCTACGCCGGCTGACCCACGCGCTGACCCCACGCGCTGACCCTCCGGCGCTGACACCTGCGCTGAGGCGCTCGGGGCCTCAGGCGCCGAACACCAGGCGGTACCCGCTCGACCGCAGGGCCCGCAGCACCTCTTCCCGGTGCGCGGGCCCCTTGGTTTCCAGTTGGACGGCGATCTCGACCTCGTCGACAGACAGCCCGGCGTGGGTGCGCTGGTGGAGCACCTCGACGACGTTGGCGTCCGTGCGTGCCAGATCGGCGAGCAACGTCGCCAGCGAGCCGGGTCGGTCGGGAACCCTGACGGCGACGTCGAGGTAACGCCCGGCCGCAGTGAGCCCGTGGCGGATGATCCGCAGGAGCAGCAGCGGGTCGATGTTGCCGCCGGACAGGACGGCCACGACCGGCCCCTCCAGAGGCAGCTCGCGCTCGAGAAGGTAGGCCACCGCGGCGGCGCCGGCCGGCTCGACGACGAGCTTGGCGCGTTCGAGCAGGAAGACGACCGCCCTGGAGAGGGCCCCCTCGCTCACCGTCTCGACGTCGTCCACGAGCGCCTCCACGACTGCGAACGGCACCTCCCCGGGGCAGCCGACGGCAATCCCGTCGGCCATCGTCGCCATCCGGTCCAGCGGGACGGGATGGCCGGCTCGAAGCGAGAGCGGGTATGCCGCGGCCTCCTCGGCCTGCACGCCGACCACCCGCACCTGCGGACGCACGGACTTGACGGCCGTAGCGATGCCACCGACGAGTCCCCCGCCGCCGGTGCTCACGACGATGGTCGCCACCTCACGGCACTGCTCGAGGATCTCCATGCCGCATGTGCCTTGACCGGCCAGGATGTCCGGGTGGTTGAACGGGTGGATGAGCACGGCGCCGGTGCGGTCGGCATACTCCTGCGCGTGCACGAGCGACTCATCCAGGGTGTTGCCCACCAGCTCGACCGTCGCGCCGTAGCCGCGGGTCGCCTTCAGCTTGGGTAGCGGCGCGCCGACCGGCATGTAGACCTTGGCCGAGATGCCCAGCAGCTGCGCCGCGAGCGCAACCCCCTGCGCGTGGTTTCCGGCGCTGGCCGCGACCACGCCGCGGGCCTTCTCCTCAGCGCTCAGGCGCGACATCCGCGTGTAGGCGCCCCTGATCTTGAACGACCCGGCGCGCTGGAGGTTCTCGCACTTGAGGTGGATCTGCGCGCCGCACCGCTCCGAGAGCCCCCTGCTGTACTCCAGCGGCGTCGGCCGCACGACCCCGGTGAGCAGCTCGCGGGCGGCTGCGATGTCGGCGGCGGTCACGGGCAGCGTGGGCATGGGCGAAGGCTAGCCGAGCAGCCCGGCCGCCACCCGCGCCGCGACGTCGGGGTGCTTCTCGGCCAGCAGGCCGACGGCGCACAGCCGGTATGCCCTGTCGACCGTCGTGCGCGCCGCCCGCGGCAGCGGCCAACCGCCCGCCTGGTCAGCCGTAACCGCGTCGAGAACCGCCCGGGCGTCGGCCTCGTCGGCGTGCCGCAGGACGCCACCGGATCCCAGGACGAGGGTGGCGTCGGTGAGCTTGCGCGCGGGGTGCTTGGGGTCCGGCGCCCGGGCATGCCGGCGGATCGCGACGAGCGCGCAGAGTCGGGCCAGCTCGAGGTCCGTGACGCGCTCGGCCGGTGTGCCCGGTAGGTGGGACGGCTCGTTCGCCAAGTGGACGGCATACTCACGCAGGTCCTTGCTGTGCGGGAGCTGCTCGCGGGCCGCCGCCTCGAGGACTCCCTCCGCGCTCCAGCGCAGGCCGAGGTCGGCCTCGACGGTGCGCGAGCGGTGAAGGGGGGCAACGATCTCACGGCGTACGCCAGCGTCCTCGCCGGTTGGGGTGACGCTGGAGTAGACGTCGGTCGTGGCCCCGCCGATATCGATGACGAGCACGTCGGCGCCGGCGGTGTCGGCAAGGACCTCCACCCCGCGCAGCACGGCGTCGGGTGTCGCGGCGCGGACGAGCATGGCGAACCGAGGGTCGCGTGAGAGTCTCTTGCCGCCGATCACATGGTGCAGGAACGCTTGGCGGATCGCGGCCCGCGCGCCGGCTGGGGCGATAGTGCCGATGGCGGGCAGCACGTTGTCGGCCAGCAGATGAGGGCGACCTCGGGTGCTCAGGATGTCGGCGACCTCGTCACGGGCTGCGGTGTTGCCCGCAACGACGACCGGGCTGGCGAGGGTGAGGTGGGAGGCCGCGAGCCGGTGTGCGTTGTGCAGCAGAATGTCGGCGTTGCCGCCGTCGGTGCCCCCGACCAGCAGGACGATGTCCGGCCGGGCGGCATGCAGGGCGGTCAGGTCCGCCGGGTCGAGCGGCCCGGACGTGACGTGGACGACCTTGGCGCCCGCGGAGAGCCCGACCCGGAAACCCGCCTCGGCAGTAACCGAGCGCTCATAGCCGACGACCGCCAGGCGCAGGCCGCCGCCTGCGCTCGAACAGGCCAGCACGGGTGTCGTGCTGAGCGCGCCGAGGCTGGCCAGCACCGCGTCGACACCCGCCATGACGTCGGTCAGCGCCGTCGTCGGGGTCTGCGCCTGGGCCCGGACGGCGCCGGTGGCGGGGTCGACGAGCAGCCCCTTGGTGAATGTCGAGCCGATGTCGAGGCAGGCGATCGGGTCGGTCATGCGACTGCTCTGGGTCGCAGGGGCTCAGCCGTGCATGGCGATGGCCTGGCCAAGGTCGCTGAGAAGGTCATCGACGTCCTCGATGCCGACCGAGAGGCGGATCAGGTTCGGCGGGACCTCCAGTTCGCTGCCGGCCACCGACGCGTGGGTCATCCGGGCCGGGTGGTCGATGAGGGACTCGATGCCGCCGAGTGACTCCGCGAGGGTCCACAGTTGTGTTGCCGCGCAGGTCTTAACGGCGGCGTCCTCGCCACGGTGCAGCTGGAACGACACCATGCCGCCGAACCGACGCATCTGGCGGCCGGCGACGTCGTGCCCGGGATGGCCCGGCAGTCCCGGGTAGTAGACCTGCGCGACCGCGCGGTGGCCACTGAGGAAGTCGGCAACGCGCTCGGCGTTGTCGCAGTGCCGCTCCATCCGCACGGCCAGCGTCTTCAGGCCGCGCAGCACGAGCCAGCAGTCGAAGGGACTGGCCACCCCACCGATGGCGTTCTGGTGGAACTCGATTCGCTCCGCGGCATCATAGAAGGCCGGGACCGCGACGGACTCGCCCAGCACGACGGCGCCGCCGACCACGTCGCTGTGCCCACCGGCATACTTGGTCGTGCTGTGCGTGACGATGTCGGCCCCCATGGCGAGGGGGCGCTGCAGGTATGCCGTGGCGAAGGTGTTGTCAACCACCAGCACTGCCCCGGCCTCGTGCGCGATCGTGGCGAGAGCGGCGATGTCGGCGATGCCCAGCAGCGGGTTGGACGGCGACTCGACCCAGACCATCTTGGTGCGGCCGGGGCGGATGGCGGCGCGGACGGCATCCAGGTCGTCCATGAGCGCGACGGTATGCTCGATGCCGGAGGGGCCCGCCACCTGGTTGATGTAGCGGTAGGTGCCGCCGTACGCGTCGGAGGGCACGACGATGTGGTCGCCGGGTGCGAGCAGCGCGCGGATGACGCAGTCCTGCCCGGCCAGGCCACTGGCGAAGGCGAACCCATGGGCACCGCCGTCGAGGGCGGCCAGGCACTGCTGCAGTGCGGTGCGCGTGGGGTTGGCCGAGCGGGAGTACTCGTAGCCCCCGCGGAGGTTGCCGATGCCGTCCTGTTTGTAGGTCGTGGCCGGGTGGATCGGGGGGATGACTGCCCCCGTCGTCGGATCCGGCTCAGAACCAACGTGGATGGCTTTCGTCGAGAACCCCAGTTCCCGGCGCGGCCCGGCCGGCGCTTCACGCGTCACGCGCCGAGCCTATTGCTCGCCTGCGGTCTGCGCTCTGCGCCCCGCGCCACTGCCGCTCCCGTCACCGAGTGGGCACTCGTTGCGGTTACCGGGCTCGGATAACCGCACTTAGCGCCCACTCGAAGAGCGCCTCAGGCGGCCAGCAGGGGACGCAGAACGCTGAGCAGCGAAGCCCACCGGGACGGGTCAGCGAGATCCCCGGCAGTCACCGGATGACCTTCCAACCGGCTGCCTCGAGGCGTCGCACCCGCTCGATGTCTCGCTGCCACTGCAGGCGGTCGGTGCGGTGCTGGTCACCTTCGTACTCCACGATGACCCGTTGCTTGCGCCAGAGCATGTCGACCCGACCCAGCCAGATCCCCTCGTTGTCGAACCCGTCCTGATTGAGCTCCGGCGCGGGCAGCCCCGACGCGACGAAACGCAGCCGCGCCCGGCTTTCCATCGCTGAGGCGCTTCCTGTCCGGATGAGAGGAAGGGCCAGGCGCAGGTTGCGGACTCCGCGTCCGCCGGTGCGAGAGTGCACCTGCGCAGCGAGATCAGCAGCCATCTCGGGCCAGGTGTGCAGGACAGCGTCGGCGATGACGACCAGGTCATCCACCGGCAGCCGGCCAAATCGAGGAGCCATCGCGGCCAGGTCGACCCAGGTCTGGGCGGGGTGGACGACCGGAAGGCGGCCGGCATACCCGAAGGTGCGCGCCTCCAGTCCTCGGTGGCCGACCATCCCCCGGCGGCGAGTGCGGTTGTTCTCCGTGGCCACCATGACTCGAAGCTGGGGTGGCGCAGTGCGGCCACCGTCAGGCCAGCGCCTCGGGCATCCGACGTCGTGAAGGCCACTCCGAGCTCAGGTGGCAGGCCGGTGCGTGTTCGAGGCATGGGCTCACTGTGGGCCACGACGACGTTGGCCGGCTGGGGTCATCCACGGGGCCGCTTGGTCCCTCACCGAGTGGGCAGACGATGCTGTTTCCGGCGCCCGATAACCGCACTTACCGCCCGCTCGGTGAGCCCGGCCGACCTAGGACGGGTGCGTGTGAGGGGTGATACTTGGTGGGTGATCTTCGGACTCGGACGCAAGACGGCCATGCCCACCGCGCAGGAGGCCCTCCCGGGGCGGGCCTCTCGCCCGTATGCCGTGAACCCCACCCACTCGGTGCTCGGCACGCCCCTCGAAGGCCCCTGGCCGGAGGGGTTCGAGGTCATCCACGTTGCCATGGGCTGCTTCTGGGGGGTGGAGCGGATCTTCTGGCGCCAGGCGGGGGTGTTCGTCACGGCCGCCGGTTACCTGGGCGGCTACACGCCCAACCCGACGTACGAGGAGACGTGCACCGGTCTGACCGGCCACGCCGAAACCGTTCGCGTCGTCTACGACCCAACGGTCACCACGCCCGAGATGCTGCTCAAGGTCTTCTGGGAGAACCATGACCCCACTCAGGGTCCGCGGCAGGGCAACGACGTCGGCACGGCATACCGCTCGGCTATCTACTGGACCACCCCCGACCAGGAGCGGGCGGCCCTCACGACGCGCGACGCGTTCCAGAAGGTCCTGAGCCAGAACCGGTTTGGGCCGATCACCACGGAGATCCGGTCGGCCGTCGATGCAGGTCCGTTCTACCTCGCCGAGGACTACCACCAGGCCTATCTGCACAAGAACCCGGGCGGCTACTGCAACCACGGCCCCAACGGGATGACCTGCCCCATCGGGGTCGCCGACCTGCCGGCCCAGCAGAGCATCATCCCGCCGTCCTGACCGGTCTCAGCGCCCGTCGTCGGCCAGTCGGGCGAGGATGCCGGTCTGCGCCAGGGTGGCGAACCGGTCTGGCACGCCCCAGTGCTCGACGATGCGCCCGTCCACGACCCGGGCGACGTCGAAGACGGTGATGTCGAACGGCCGACCGCTCGGCGGCCCGAAGAACGGCCCCGTCGCGGTCCCCTGAGCGCGCACCCGGGCCCAGACCTTCTCTCCGTCCACGACCGCGTCCTCGATCGTGAAGCGGATGTCGGGAAACGCCGTGTGCACGTCGGCGATCGCCGCCTTGACGTGGTCCAGCGCGACGGCGCCGACGCCGGCGAGGCCGAACTGGTGTTCAACGAGATCGGGCGAGCACAGCTCGTCGACGACCGCAGTGTTCCCCGTGGAGAACCCGTCGTCGAACATGCGCCGCATCACGTCCATCGGGGCCGTCGCGGCGTCGGATGCCGAGCTGGCAGCGGTCTGGGAGGAGGTGGTCGTCATGTCGTTCTGTCCTTTCGTCCTAGATACTATCGGATCAATAAGGCCAGCATAGGATGGATTACCGGCATGGGCAAGCCCCTCGGGCCAACCGACGTGCGGCCACGAGGTCGAAGCCTGGGCAGGGCTAGTGCTGCTGCAGTAGCAGCCGGACCCAGGCGTCCCGAAGGAAGGAGCCCAGCTCCTGCGCGCTCCAGCCACGTTGTCCGGCAAGCAAGTCCCAGTACTCCGGCGCGTTGAGGCTCCAGACGATGTCCGCGACCTGCTGATCGGTGAGCTCCGGCCGGACCTGTCCGGTGGCCCGCAGGTCTGCGGCCAGCTCGAGCATGTTCCGCGCCCGGCGACTGCTGATCTGCGCCCACAACGCCCGGCAGTCCTCGTCCTCCACCGCGGCGTCGCGAAGCGCGAGGAAGATCGGCACCAGCCGGGGCATGATCTCGGCCACAGCTGCTGCGTAGATGCCGAGCTTCGCTTCGGCGTCCGGAGCAGCCTTCACCCGCACCACGTAGTCGCGCTCCCGCGCCGGGACCGCCACGTCCCGGCCGGACAGGGAGGTCTCGACCAGCTCGCGCAGGATCACCGGCTTGCGACCGACCGCGGCGTAGACGGTGTCGGGCGCAACGCCTGCCCGGGCCGCGATGTCCGCGATGGTGGCCCGCGCGTACCCCCGCTCGACGACGAGGTCGCGGGCGGCGTGCAGGATGGCCTGCCGGGTCTGCGCCGCCTGCTCGGCCCGGCGGGGCGAGCGGTACGGCCGAGCCCGTCGACTCTGCTCGCTCAACCCGAACCGCCTGCGCCCGTGGCCAACCGACGTGGCGTCCGCATCATGCGTCCGCGGGCAACGGCGGCCCCACCACCTCGATCCCGTACGTCGGCGCCAGTTGCAGCCAATGAGCGGCCTGCTCGGCCAGGGCAGCCGGGTCGGCAGGTGGCAGGGTGGGCTCGGTCGCGTGCTGGCCGACCTGCTCGTAGAGCTCGAACAGGCCCCCAGGGTCGACGAGCCCGAGGAACCGCACCGGTGTCGCTCCCGTCACGCGAAAGGCGTGCGGCAGCCCTTCGGGCAACCAGAGGAAGTCCCCAGCCTCGAGATGGAAGGTCTGCTCGCCCGCCCGGTAGGTCATCGTCCCGTCGAGGAGGTAGAACGCCTCGGCCTCCCTGGTATGCCGGTGCAGCGGCGTGGCCACCCCCGGCGGCTGGGTCACGAGCGAAAGGCCCAACGAGCCGCTCTCCTGCTGGGTGATCAGGCTCTCGAACAGCGAGCCCATGGACCACGTGGCTCGTCCGGCTCCAGCCGCACGCAGAATGGGCTGGCGCGCCGAGACTGACGACGGATCTGACTGCACGGCATACCTTTCGAGCGTGTCCTTTTCGATAAAGAGACCCTAGGACCAATTCGCGACCAGGTCAATGATCGGGTGCGCCGTTGGTGCCGGCAGGAAGCCGGATTTGCTGGCAGCGCGTCACGGCTGGTGAGCAATAGGCTGGGCCGAGCCAGTTCGAGTCGAGTGGAAGGCCTCGTCCATGTCTCGTGCCCCGATCCGCCGTGTCGCTCTGCTCACCGCCGGTGGCTACGCCCCGTGTCTGTCCTCAGCGGTCGGTGGGCTGATCGAGCGCTACAGCGCGCTCATGCCCGACGTCGAGATCATCGGCTACCTCCACGGCTACCACGGGGTGCTGGCCGGCAAGTACCTGATCGTCGACGAGGCGGCGCGGGCGAACGCGCACCTGCTGCACAAGTACGGCGGCAGCCCCATCGGCAACAGCCGGGTGAAGCTGACCAACGCGGCGGACCTGGTCAAGCGTGGTCTGGTGCAGGACGGCGACGACCCGCTGCACGTCGCGGCGGAGCGGCTGCAGGCCGACGGCGTCGACGTACTGCACACCATCGGCGGCGACGACACCAACACGACGGCGGCCGACCTTGCGGCATACCTGCATGAGCAGGGCTACGAGCTGACCGTCGTGGGTCTTCCCAAGACGATCGACAACGACATCATCCCGATTCGCCAGTCCCTCGGTGCCATCACCGCGGCCGAGCAGGCCTCGAAGTTCGCCCAGAACGTGCTGGCCGAGCACGGCTCGAACCCGCGCATGCTCATCATCCACGAGGTGATGGGCCGGGGCTGCGGCTGGCTCACGGCCGCCGCAGCACGCAACTACCAGGCCTGGCATGCAGCGCAGGAGTGGGTGCCGTCCATCGGGCTGTCGGCTCAGCGCTGGGCGGTTCATGGCGTCTACGTGCCGGAGATCCCGATCGACCTGGAGGCGGAGGCAGTCCGGCTCAAGTCGGTCATGGACGAGGTCGGCTGCGTCAACCTGTTCATCTCCGAGGGCGCCGGGGTCGCCGACATCGTCGCCGAGCTGGAAGCGAGCGGGCAGCAGGTCCAGCGCGATCCCTTCGGGCACGTCAAGCTGGACACCATCAACCCCGGCAACTACTTCGCCAAGCAGTTCGCGGCCAAGCTGGGTGCCGAGAAGACCATGGTGCAGAAGTCGGGCTACTTCTCCCGGTCAGCGGCGGCCAACGCCGAGGACCTGGCGCTGATCAAGGCGATGGTCGACGCGGCTGTGGACGCGGCTGTCGAAGGGACGCCGGGCGTCATCGGCCACGACGAGGAGCGCGGCGACGAGCTTCGGTCCATTGAGTTCCCCCGCATCGCCGGGCACAAGGAGTTCGACACGAGCGTCGACTGGTTCCAGGGCGTCTTGCGAGGCACCGGCCAGGCTTAGCGAGCACCCGGCCTACCTCGAGGTTCAGCCGAGCCTCTGGCTTGCATCGAGGCCTAGCCGGCTTCCGGCATACCCTGGAGATCTCGGCCCGCCAAGCGAGCCGGGTCTCCGATTGGCCTCAGGCGGGGTATGCCGCGCGACTCTGGTCGGCATACCCCGCCTGGCCTCCCCCCGGTACCGGGTCCTCGTTGACTGCCTGCGCGCTCCCCTCCTGTCCTCCAGGCGCCGTACCACTTGCTCGATTGGCAGTCGATGCGGCCCACCGGGCCAAGTTCCGCGTCTTCTGGCCACTCGACGGGCGCCAAAGCTATCCCGACCGGGCGGGCATGATGCGAGGTTGCGGCACGTCGGGGCGCTCTAGCTCTTGACCGGCACGCCGGCCGCGGTGAGGACGAACCAGACCTGGTTGACGTTCTGGCCAGTCACATCACCGGCTTTGGTGTCCTTGGCGTAGTAGTAGAGCGGCCAGCCGTTCAAGGTGACCTGCTTCTTGCCCTCAGCGGTTGCGATCGAGCCGACCGTTCCAGTCACGCCCGTGAGCTTCGGGGTCGAGTCGGCCACGACAAGGGGCCATGCGGCCAAGCACGCACCGGTGCACGCGCTCGTGGTCGTGCCCTGGGTGTCCTTGGTGAACATGTAGAGCGTCATCCCGGAGCCATCCGTGACCACCGTGCCTAGTGAAGTGCTGCCCGTCTTCAGCTCGGTGATCGCCGGCCTGGCGGTGGCGTTAGCGCTCGCCGAGGCGGCCGCACTCGTCGTCGTCGATGCCGCGGCGGTGGTGGCGCTGCCGCTGGAACTGCTGGTCGAGCTGCAGGCCGCGAGTAGGCACACGCCCGCGGCGAGCGCCAGTGTCGACCGAATGGGCATGGCAGTCTCCTCTCGTCGGGGACGGTCCGCCGACCCGATTAGTAGAGACGAGCACCGGGGGCGTCCGGTTCAGCCCCTGACAGAATGAACTGAAACTCGCATCCGGCCGTCTTTCTCTTCGGGCGGTGCGAGAAGCGCCGATCCGGAGGTACGCATGCCGCTCGACGAGGAGGCGGTCGCACAGATTTACCGCGACCACGCCCCGCTGCTGCGGCGACTGGTGCTGCGGGCGACCGGGGACCCTCAACAGGCTGAGGACATAGTGCAGGAGGTGATCTTGCGGGTGTGGCGCCAGGCCCCACCGACCACTCATCTACGCGCCTACCTCACCCAGAGCGCGCGCAATCTCGTCATCGACGACTACCGGGCCGCGCAGCG
>JBIOUP010000242.1:0-3955 GCA_044867305.1 Dermatophilaceae bacterium | reverse complement strand
CGCCAAACCCGCCACGCCCCCTCCGCTACCGGCCCCGCCCGCTCTGCCCCGGACCTTCCCACCGTCGGTTGCGATCAGACCGTAGCCCCCGGAGCTACCGGCCCGATCCGTCCTCCTCTCAGCAACGGCTTGCCGGATGTCCGGGGGTACGGCATCCGCATCTCGCTCGCCGACGTCAAGGGGATCACCGACGCCGAGATCGCCAGGATCGTCGCCGGCGCGCCGTACGTGACGCTGGCCGACTTCTGGCGTCGGGCCCATGTCAGCCGGCCGGTCGCCGAGCGGCTGGTCCTCGCCGGGGGGTTCGACTCGGTGTACGGGCTCGGGATCAGCGGCGCGACCGGGTCATGCGACAAGGTCACCCGGCGCGACCTGCTCCTGCACGTCGCTGAGCTGGACCACTGGTCCAGGTCGGTCCAGCAGTCCAGCGGGCCTGGTCCGAAAGGCGCCGCACGATGGTCACGGCGACTGGCGACGATGTCGGCCACCGGACCGGGAGGGGCGAGCGCAGGGGCACCGGTCACCGACCAGGCCGCCCTCGCCGCAGCACATCCCCGGGCGCAGGACCCGGTCCTGGCCCAGCAGCCGGGGGTGCCCAGCGGTCCAGGCTCGGTTCGCGACGTCGATGTCACAGTGCGTTCGCCGGCGCCGGTTCGCGACGTCGACGTGGCCGCTCTTGCCGCGGCCCAGACCCAGGCGGCGGCACCGGTTCGGGCGGCCGACCGGCATACTCAGCTCACCCTCGACCTCGGCGATGCCCCCCAGCTGACCCACGGCAGCGGGCTGCCCGAGCTCACCGGGCCCGAGCAGGTGCGGGCCGAGCTGGAGATCCTCGGCCTGGACGCGAGCGCCCACGTCGTCGACTTCTACGCCCCGATGCTCGACGCGCTCGGCGTGGTCCGGGCCCGCGACCTGCTCGACGTGCGCAGCCGCAGCGAGGTCTGGGTCGCGGGGGTCAAGGTCGCCACCCAGACTCCGCCGGTGCGTTCGGGCCGTCGGGTCGTTTTCCTCACCCTCGACGACGGCACCGGGCCGGCCGACGCGACGTTCTTCGAGGATGTCCAGGGCCCGTATGCAGCGACCGTCTTTCACTCGTGGATGCTGCTGGTCCGCGGCATCGTCCGGCGCACCGGCCGGCGCGGCCTGTCGATCCGCGCGACTGGCGCCTGGGAGCTGTCGCGGCTGTGGGAGGCCTGGTCCGCGGCCGGCGGCAACGGGCCGGATGCCCAGTCGGCCCTCTGGCAGGCCCTCGCCGACGCCGACCGCGACGCCGTCGACCTGGCCGCCGCGGCAGCAGCGGCGTTCGCCGAGCAGTATGCCGGTGCGGCGGCGCACGACTCGTCGAGGTCGTCAGTCGCAGCCGAGGGCTCTCGCGCCGGCGGCATGGGCGGTGGTCCGATGCGAGGGTCCGGACAAGGCCGGCGTGTCCTGGTGCATGCTTCGGGGTTTCGCCAGTCCCCGTACGCCGACGTGCGGCCGCCGGGCGAGGACGTCCGGGCCGCCCGGGCGCTGGCGACCGACGAGCTGCCCGGCCAGCCGCCGCGCAAGCTCTGGCATGCCAGCCCGGGAAGTTCGGGACAATGATGTCGTCGCCATCTGACATGTGCGCGCGCTGCCAGCTGACCTCCTCTCGGCTGGCCGCCACGCGAGTTCGGGCGCCGAGCGGCCGACCCACCAGATTCCCTTGAGGTTCACCGGATCCGATGAACCTCAAGGAATTCCATGACCGGTCCGAAAGGCAGCCACGGTGCCGTCGGAGAAAGCCGCTGGCGGTCGACGTCTGCAGCACTTGCAGTCGACGCCTGCACGGCAAACTGCAGTCGACGTGTGCACGGTGAACTGAGCCGCCGGAAGGAGGGCACTAGGGTGAGCACGTGCCCGAGCAGCAACGCCGAGCGCGTCGTGCCGCGACCGCCCTGCGTACCGCGGCGCTCTGGGCCGCCGTGCAGGAGCTTGCCCAGCACCACGCTGCGGCGCTGCGGCGCCCGCTGCGCATCCTGGACCTCGGCGGCGGCACGGGGGAGCTGGCCGTCCCCCTTGCCGGGCTTGACACCAAGACGACGGGGGAGGTCACCGTCGTCGACCCGAGCCCCGATGCGCTTGCCGCCCTCGAGCGTCGAGCCGCGGAAGCCGATGTGGCTGACCGGGTGGTCGGCATCCAGGGTGACGCCGACACCCTCGCGGACGTCCTGCCGCGCCGCGCTTTCGACCTGGTCTGCTGCCATGGCGTCCTCGAGGTCGTCGACGACCCCGCGGCCACGCTCGGTGCGACCGCGGACGCCTTGGCCACTGACGGGCGGCTCTCGCTGCTCGTCGCCGGTCGCCTGGCCGCGGTCATCGCCCGCACTCTGGCCGGAGAGTTCGAGCGGGCTCACGCCGTGCTCGTCAGTCCGGACGGTCGATGGGGCCCGAGCGACCCGTTGCCGCGCCGGTTCGACGCCCACCAGCTCGAGCACCTGGTTTCCGCCACAGGTTTACGAGTCCTGCGTTGGCACGGGGTTCGACTGCTCAGTGACCTGGTGCCCCCACACTGCGTCGACACCGATGCCGAGCGCGCAGCGCTGCTCGCGCTCGAAGATACGCTCGCCGAGCACCCGGCATACGACTTCCTCGGCCAGCTCGGCGCTGGCCTGCACGTGGTTGCCGGCCGAGCCTGAGCCCACCGGCTACGTCCAGGACGAGCGATGAGCCGGCGCCAGTTTCGCCCGCCGCCCCGCGCCGGCGAGGGGCCGCCCGACGACGCCGGCTGCACAGTGCTGCACGTCGACATGGACGCCTTCTATGCATCCGCCTCTCTCGTTGACCGTCCCGACCTGCGGGGGCGCCCGGTCATCGTCGGCGGGTCGGGCCGGTCGGTCGTCCTGTCGGCCACCTACGAAGCGCGTGTCTTCGGTGTCACCTCGGCCATGCCCATGGCGCGGGCCCGGCGGCTATGCCCTCAAGCGGTCATCCTGCGCCCCGACCATGACCGGTATGCCGTGATATCCGATGCCGTCATGGCTACCTTCCGCTCGGTCACCGACCTGGTCGAACCGCTTTCGCTCGACGAGGCCTTCCTCGACGTCTCCGGAGCAGTCCGGCGGATGGGCCCGCCGACGGCGATCGCTCAGTGGCTGCGCGACACCATCGCTGACGAGCAGGGCATCACCTGTTCGATCGGGGTGGCCGGCTGCAAGTTCGTCGCCAAGCTCGCGTCCAACCTGGCCAAGCCCGACGGGCTGCTCGTCGTGCCCCAGAACGAAACCTTGACCTTTTTGCATCAGCTGCCGGTCGCTGCGTTGTGGGGTGTGGGTGACCGCACCGAGGAGGCGCTGGCGCGACTGGGGCTGCGCACGGTCGGCGACATCGCCCATACGCCCCTGGCCACCCTGCGCCGGGCGCTCGGTGACGTCAGTGGCGCCCACCTGCACGACCTGGCCTGGGGACGCGACCCACGCCGGGTCGAGCCGGAGCATCAGGAGAAGAGCATCGGCTCGGACGAGACGTTCTCCCGAGACGTCGACGACCCAGTGGTCATCCACCGCGAGCTGCTGAAGCTGAGCGACCGCACCGCCGCCCGGGTCCGGGCCGCGCAGCTGCTCGGGCGCACGGTGACCCTCAAGGTGCGCTTCGCCGACTTCACCACGATCACCCGGTCTCGGACGCTACGCGACCCGACCGACGTATCCCGTGACATCTATGCCACCGCGCGGGCCCTGTTCGACGCGCTTGGCTTGCAGCGTGCCCGAGTTCGGCTGGTGGGCGTGCGCCTGGAAGGGCTCGTGGAACGCCAGCGCGCCGCGGTGCAGCCACGGCTCGACGACCCTGATCATGGCTGGCGCGAGGCAGGTCCTGCGGACCGTCGGGCTCGCGATGCTCGGGCACCAAGCAGGCCGGTCGGACGGCTCCGGGACCGAACCTGGCGCTCGCCCGGTCGACCGCTCGATCTGCCTCGCGCCAGCCATGATCAGGGTCG
>JBIOUP010000241.1:0-8534 GCA_044867305.1 Dermatophilaceae bacterium | reverse complement strand
TGCCGCTGCTGAAGGCAGCGGCCAGCGCGGACGAGCCATCTCGAGTGATCAACATCGGCAGCATCGACGGCCTGAGCGCGCCGCCGCCCGGGTGGAACAACTTCTCCTACAGCGCCAGCAAGGCTGCACTCCACATGCTGACCCGGCAGCTGGCCACGACGCTCGCCCCCGACATCCTCGTCAATGCCGTCGCCCCCGGCGTCTTCGAAACCAAGATGACTGCCGGCGTGCTCAAGGCCGCGGGCGAAGCGGTCACCAGCCATATCCCTCTGCGACGGCTCGGGCGACCTGCGGACATGGCCGGGATCGCGGTCTTCCTCGCCGGCCCGGACAGCAGCTTCATCACCGGTGCGGTCATCCCCGTTGACGGTGGCGTCACGGCTGGTCGCTGAGGGGCCTCGCGGCCACGGCGCACACCGACCGGCCGGGCCTTGGCGGCGCGAGGTCTTTGCCGTCTCGGCTGGCCAGCAGACCCATTCACGATGACCGCGACGATGATCCGCGCGCTCACTCCCACCTGACGTCGGCCACCGTTGGAACCGGGCCTGCCGAACGCCGGCATACCGGGTTAGTTTGGCCCCGTGACGACACCGCGTGGGCTCGAGGTGCTGGACCGAGCCATGGACCAAATCGGCGAGCTACTCGACGGCGTGCAGCCAGCGCAGCTAACCCAAGGCACGCCATGTGAGGCCTGGACCGTTCAGGACCTGGTCGACCATATCGTGGCTGCACCAACGAAGTTCGCCCACATGCTGCGAGGTGAGCAGGTCGACTGGTCGGCGCCTACTCCCCCGGCCGGCGACAACCCCGCGAACAGTTTCCGCGCGTATGCCGCTGACCTGCTCGTGGCCTGGCAGGAAGAGGACCGGGCGGCGAGCGCGTCCGGCCTCGACTGGCAGTGCGCCGAGCTGGCTGTGCACACCTGGGACCTGGCCACTGCCCTCGATCGCTCGACCAGCGACTTGGAACCCGAGGCTGCCGAGCGTGGCCTGGCCTTCATGCGAGCCAGCCTCACATCGGACAACCGCAGCCCCGCCTTCGGGCCGGAGCAGGCGGCCCCCGCCGGCGCCGATGCCTACCAACGCATAGCGGCGTATGCCGGTCGGCGAGTGTGAGGAAGTGGCGCAGATGTCGGACCCACTGGCAGCCCGCGCTGAGGCTCCCTTCGGTGGTCGCCACCCGACGAGTCACGAACGAATGACCGGACTGCCCTGGGACGCGTCGTACCACGACGGCCCGGCCCCTTGGGACGTTGGGCAGCCCCAGCCAGCAGTCGTGCGCCTGGCAGGCGAAGGCAGATTCTCCGGGGCGGTGCTCGATGCGGGCTGCGGCACCGGCGAGAACGCCCTTCACCTCGCGTCGATGGGACTGTCAGTTCTGGGCGTCGACGTGGCCGAGACGGCGCTGGCAATCGCCCGAACCAAGGCCGAACAACGCGGAATCGAGGTCGAGTTCGCGGTGGCCGACGCGCTGCAGCTGCACGGCCTGGGGCGCAGGTTCGCTACCGTGCTGGACAGCGGACTGTTCCACTCGTTCCAGGCCGAGGAACGGGCCGGGTACCTCACCAGCCTTGCGGCCGTCACCGAGCACGATGGCACCCTGTACGTCTTGTGCTTCAGCAACGACGGCCCAGACCCCGGCCCGCACCCCGTCAGCAGGCAAGACCTGAGGGCGGCGTTCCACTCCGGCACCGGATGGCACCTCGCCAGCATCGAACCGGACCGGCTCCAGACCAGATTCCACGAAGACGGTGCACCCGCCTGGTTGGCGACAGTCACCCGGATCTAGCCAGCCTTCCTCCTGCCACGGCCCCCGGCTGCGTGCCAACTGTCGAGCTGACCAGAAGCCACCTCGCGGCATAGCACCGCCGCCCCGAGAAAGCAGGCCTGACATGGCGACGCTCATCCAGGCGAGCATCGGGCAACGAGCCCGACCCGCCTTGCTGCACCTGAGGGCGGACGACGACGTCGCGATCGCAACCGGGCCGTTCCCGGCCGGGACGAGCGTGGCCGTGTCCGACGGGGGCGAGGTCATCCTGCGCGCCGACATCCCGAGCGGCCACAAGGTCGCGGTACGTGACCTGGCGGCGGGCGCACTGGTACGCAAGTACGGCCACGTCATCGGTGCAACTACCGAGCGGGTGCGCGTCGGGGAACACCTGCACACTCACAATCTGGGGATGCCAGCCGACCCCACCGCGCTCGCGACGGTAGGCGAGGCCCACCCGGCTCCGGCGAGCGTCCCCGCCGACCTGCGGCGCACCTTCGAGGGATACCTGCGCGGCGACGGGCGGGTCGGCACTCGCAACTTCATCGTCGTGCTGACCACCGTGAACTGCTCGGCCACCGTCGCCAAGGCGGTCGCCCGGCGGACCGGTCCGTTGGTCGAGGCCATCGGAGAGGGGGTCGACGGGGTCGTCGCGATCACCCACGGCACCGGCTGCGGCATGGCCGGCTCCGGTGAGGGGTGGGACGTCCTGCAACGCACCCTCGCCGGCTATGCCCGCAACCCCAATGTCGGTGGCGTCGTGGTGATCGGCCTCGGCTGCGAGGTCAACACTCTCGAGGGACTCCTGGGCCAGCTGCAGCTCTCCCCCGAAGTGCCCGTCTCTCACCTCACGATCCAGGCCGCGGGCGGCACCGCCCCGGCCGTTTCGCAGGCCAGTGAGGCGGTCCTCGCCATGGCGCGCACGATCGCGACCGCGCAGCGCCAGACCGTCGGCGTCGAGCGCCTCGTGCTCGGGATGCAGTGCGGCGGGTCAGACGCCTGGTCGGCGCTCACGGCCAACCCGGCTCTCGGCGTGGCGTCGGACTACCTTGTCGCCCTGGGCGCCACCAGCCTGCTCGGCGAGACCCCCGAGATCTACGGCGCTGAGCAGATGCTCGTCGACCGCGTCCTCGACCCCGTTGATGGCGAGCGCATCCTCGACCGGATCCGCTGGTGGGAGCGCTACACCGCGGCCGCTGGCACAACCTTGGACGGCAACCCCTCGCCGGGGAACAAGGCCGGCGGGATCACGACCATTCTGGAGAAGTCCCTGGGGTCGGTCGCCAAGGGGGGCCAGTCTCCGGTCGCGGGCTACCTCGAGTATGCCGAGGCGTGCGACGGGCGCCACGGGCTGCTGTTCATGGACACGCCCGGGTTCGACCCCGTGTCGGCCACGGGCATGGTGGCCGGAGGGGCGAACCTGATCTGCTTCACCACAGGCCGCGGGTCGGCGTTCGGGAGCAAGCCGGCGCCCACCGTCAAGCTCGCGACGAACGCAGCGCTCGCCACACACATGAGCGGCGACATGGACCTGGACTGCTCGGGCGTTGCCGAGCAGGGCGTGCCGATCCAGGACATGGGCCGCCGCGTCTACGACCTGCTGCTCGAGGTCGCCTCCGGCGCGCGCACGAAGTCGGAGTTGCTGGGACTGGGCGACGAGGAGTTCGTGCCCTGGCAGATCGGGGCCGTGCTGTGAACCGCCTCTCCGCGTCGACGCTCCTAGCCGCCACCGCCGCAGGGATACCCGGTTCTGCCGACGTCGTCCTGCCCCCCGACGTGGCGACCAACGCCTCGATCGGAATCATCCACCTCGGCATCGGCGCCTTCCACCGCGCGCACCAAGCCGTCTATACCCAGGACGCGATGGCCCTGGCCGGCGAGTCCCGTTGGGGCATCGCCGGGGTGACCCAGCGGTCGGCGTCGGTGCAGGCCCAACTCACCCCCCAGGACGGGCTCTACGGGGTACTGATGTCCGCTCCCGAGCGCGCCCGGCTGCAGCTCGTCGGCGCAGTCCGCGAGGTGGTCTACCCCGTGGCTGAGCACGCCCGGCTCGACGTCCTCTTCGACGACCCCGCAGTCGCCGTCGTCACCCTGACCGTCACCGAAAAGGGCTACCGGCGCGACGGTGCGGGACGACTCGACTGGACCGACCCCCTCGTGGCCGCCGACCTCGACGGGGTGGCCGACCCGGTGTCCGCCGTTGGCCGGCTCGTGCGTGGGCTGCAGCGCCGCTCGCGCGGCTGTGGGGCCCCGATCACCGTGCTCACCTGCGACAACCTCACCAACAACGGGCAGGTCCTGCACCGCCTCGTCCGGGACTTCGTCGCAGCCCTGCCAGCTGACGAAGGCGAGGCGCTTGCCGCCTGGCTAGAGGCGCAGGTGACCTTTCCGTGCAGCATGGTCGACCGGATCGTACCGGCGACCACTGCAGCCGACCGCGAGCGGGCTGCAGCGATGCTCGGGCTCGCTGACGAGGGGCTGGTCGTTACCGAACCGTTCTCCCAGTGGGTCATCGAGGACACCTTCGCTGGGTCGCGCCCCGCCTGGGAGAAGGTCGGTGCCCAGCTCACCGCCGACGTTGCGCCGTACGAGCTGATGAAGCTGCGCATCCTCAACGGTTCGCACTCGACGCTGGCGTACTACGGGGCACTCGCCGGGTATGAGACGATCGCCGAGACGGTCGCCGACGAGGCTCTCCTGGAGGTCGCACGCCAACTCATCCGCCAGGACGTCATCCCCGGCCTGATCCCACCGGACGGCACCGACCTCACGGCATACGGCGACACCGTGCTGCACCGTTTCGAGAACCCGGCCCTGGCGCACCGCACTGTGCAGATCGCCATGGACGGCTCGCAGAAGCTGCCGCTGCGCCTGCTCGGCACCGTCCGCACCGCAATCCAGCAGGGCCGCGTCGCTCGGTATGCCGCGCGTGGGGTCGCCGCGTGGATGGCGTACGTCGCCTCGCCGGTCGGGCGAACTGGCGTGCCGCTGCCGCTGGACGACCCGATGGCAGACCGGCTCGCCGCGCTCGTGCGAGGTCGCAGCGACCCGCGCGGAATCGTGGCCGACCTGCTGGCGGTCGAGGAAATCTTCGGCACCGACCTGCCGGACGTCGCGTGGTTGCGGGACGACCTCATCAGCAGCGTCGACGAACTCATGGTCCGCCCCTGAGGGCGCTCGGTCATGCCAACCGCAGGCCATTGCCGCGGCTGGCGTCGACAGGAGCGTTTCCGGGGTGAATCACCCCGCTTTCCCTCCTGTCGGCGGCTCGGCGCAGGGAGCACCGGGCCGAGGTGGATAATCCTCACGTGGGCACCATGGCGGCTGCGCGTGACTACCTCAGCAGGGACTGCGGCGCGCTCGCACCGTCGGCCCAAAGCGCATGACGCGAGCCACGCCCGCAGGCGACGTCGACTACGAGTCGCTCGGCACCCGGTATGCCGTGCAGCGCCGCGCCGACCCGCGGATCGCCGGGCATGTCCACGCCGCACTCGGCGACGCGGTGTCCGTCGTCAATGTCGGTGCTGGTGCTGGCTCCTACGAGCCGGCTGACCGGACGGTCACCGCGGTGGAGCCGTCGGCCGCGATGCGGGCCGACCGGCCGGCATACCTCTCCCTTGCCCTCGACGCGGCGGCCGAGAACCTACCCTTCGCCGACGACGCCTTCGCCGCGGCCATGGCCATGGCCACCGTTCACCAGTGGCGCGACCTCGCCAAGGGCGTTGGCGAGCTGCGACGAGTAGCCCGTGGACCCGTCGTGATCCTCACCTTCGACCCCGCCTGCATCCGCCGGTTCTGGCTGGCGGAGTACGCGCCAGAGCTGCTCGCGAGCGAAGCCCAGCGCTTCCCCAGCATCCTGGCGCTGCGCGAGCTGCTGGGGGGGCCGACCGCCGTCACTTCGATCCCGATACCGCTGGACTGCACGGACGGGTTCATCGAGGCGTACTACGGGCGCCCAGAGGCCCTTCTCGATGCCAACGTCCGTGCGGCACAGTCCTGCTGGCACCACGTCGACCCAACCCTGACCGACGCAGCCCTCGCCCGCTTGCGAGCCGCGCTCACCAACGGCACGTGGGATCAGCGACACGGGACGCTACGCAACCAGCCCACCTTCGAAGGATCGCTGCGCCTGGTCGTCTGCTCACCAGCAGCCCCCCGGTGAGCTCGGAGTCGGCACACCGTGCCGCCGCTGCCGCTTCGTCGGTGCGGCAGTTGTTCGGGCGGCGCCTGTTCGGCATCCCCGGAACCTACCTGCCCCATGTCGCCCTACCCAGCCGCGGCCGCTTCGGGTCTTGGCACTACTGGTGGCTGGCACACTTCCTCGACTGCCTCCTCGACGAGGCCGAGCGGGAACGCGCGACCGGGTCAACCCAGCGAGCAGAGTATGCCGGCACGCGCGCCCTTCAACTGCTGCGCACCATCCGGATCCGCAACGGCCTGCGGTTTGCCAACCACTACTACGACGACATGGCCTGGCTGCTGGTGGCCGTGCAGCGGCTGCGGCAGATCCATCGCAGCATGTCGCCGGGGCCGGCTGCGCGCCGGCTGACCGACACCGCGTACCAGACGCTGTCGGCCGCCGTGCTCGCCGGCGAGGATCCCGAACTGGGCGGCGTCTACTGGAACGACCAGCGCGACTTCAAGAACGTCGCAGCAACCGGCCCAGTGGCGATCTACCTCGCCCGAGCCGGCGACCCGGAACGCGCCCGCAGACTCGTGGAATGGGTCTACCGCACGCTGTTCGACGCCCAGTCGGGGCTTGTCCTCGACGGGGTCCGCCGCGGGTCCGATGGCACCTGGTCCACCGCCGGCGGCCGGTTCACCTACAACCAGGGAGTGCTCCTCGGCACTCTTGTCACCCTCGGGGACCCGGCCAGCAACGACCGCGCTACGTCACTCATCGAGGCCATGCACGCCCACCTCGCCGTCCACGGCGACCACGAAACGCTGGTCACGCACGACGGCCATGACGGCGGGCTGTTCACCGGTATCGCCGCCCGCTACCTCGCCCTCGCGGCGCGCTCCCCCGTCCTGGACCCACCCGCTCGTGAGCGAGCCGGCCGCCTCGTCCGCGGGACGGCGGACGCCCTCTGGGACGGTCGCCGGGAATACCGGCCCGCGCCGAACGGCATACCTGCGTGGATCTTCTCGCCCGACCCAGCCCGGCCCGCCGCGCAGACCCAGCCACCCGGCACGGTCGTCGAGCTGTCGACGCAGGTCCAAGCGTGGACGATCCTCGAAGCGGCGGCCACAGTTGAGTAGGGCCACCATCTGCACACGAGCCACGACATAACGACTGCGGAGCCGCTCGGCTCGGCGGCGCGTCTCGCAGTATCCGGTCCGGCCCCGCCGTGCCCTGTGCCACGCTCGCCCCATGACGAGCGACGGGCAGACGCCGCAGTGGCCGCCAACCGGCGTCGAGACCCGCGAGCAGCGGGCCTGGTACGTCTACGACTGGGCCAACTCGGCATACGTCACGACGACCGCTACCGTCCTCATCGGCCCGTACCTCACCTCGGTCGCCACCGACGCCGCCTGTCCCGGACTGCCCTCCGGCGAACAATGCGCGAGCCCGCTCTCCGTCGTGGGCGTGCCCATCCTGCCGGGATCGCTCGTGCCGTTCACGGTGACGGCCACCACCATCGTCTCGGCGATCTTCCTCATCTTCGTCGGCGGCCTGGCCGACCGCAGCGCTCACCCGACGAAGCTGTTCGCCGGGTTCGCCTGGACCGGATCCGTCGCCGCGGCGGCGCTGTTCCTCGTCAGCGGCACGAACTGGCAGTTGGGCGTCCTGCTGCTCTTCGTCGCCAACATCTGCCTTGGCTCCTCCCTGGTCATCTACGACTCGCTGCTCATCCGGATCGCCGGACCGGACGACCGAGACCGGGTCTCCTCCAGAGGGTGGGCGTTCGGCTACCTGGGCGGTGGCCTGCTGCTGGCGCTCAACTTCGCGCTCGTGCTCTTCCACGACCGGTTGGGTATCGATACCCGGACCGCGACCCGGATCAGCCTGCTGTCGGCAGGTGTGTGGTGGGGCGCGTTCACGATCATTCCGGTTCTGGGGCTGCGCCGGGTGTCCGGCTCGGTCGACACGCGCATCGCGCCCGGCCAGGGGGTCGTGTGCGGCAGCTTGCGGCAGCTGGCGAGCACCTTCCGGGAGTTGGGCCGCTACCCACAGACGCAGCTGTTCCTGCTTGCCTACCTGTTCTACAACGACGGCATCCAGACGGTCATCGCCAGCTCGTCGCTCTACGGCGTGCGCGAGCTGCAGTTCCCTGAGTCGACCGTGCTCGGGCTGTTCCTTTTCGTCCAGTTCGTTGCCTTCGGCGGCGCGTTGCTCTTCGGTCGCGTCGCCGCCCGGCTCGGCGCCTGGCGAACCGTGCTCTACAGCCTGGGCATCTGGACCGTTGTTGTCCTCGCCGCCTTCTTCGTCCCGGCCAAGGCCCTCATCGCCTTCTTCGCGCTGGGGCTGGTGATCGGTCTCGTCCTCGGCGGCTCGCAGGCGCTGTCCCGCTCGTTGTACAGCCAGCTCATCCCGCGCGGGCGCGAAGCGGAGTTCTTCGGCTTCTACCAAGCCATGGAACGCGGCACCAGCTGGTTCGGCACCCTCATCTTCGGTCTGGTCTACCAGCAGACCCTCTCCTACCGCTGGGCCATCGTCGCGCTCGTCGTGTTCTTCCTGCTCGGCGGTGTGCTGCTCGCCCGAGTGCGGATGCGTGAGGGTATCCTCGCCGCCGGGAACGAGCTGCCGGCCGTCTACTGATCGC
>JBIOUP010000240.1:0-18830 GCA_044867305.1 Dermatophilaceae bacterium | reverse complement strand
GCTCGAGCACGCCGCGAAGGCTCTCGGCGTCGGCCCCGGGGAGTTCCCGTTCCCGGATGCAGCGGCGCGGCACGATGCGTTGGCCCTGCTCGGGGTCGTCTTCGCGGTGTCGGTCTCAGACCGGCCGGCGTCCGACCCGGTCAGCGCCGCCGCTCTGGGCCAGTCGCGGCCCGGGTGGATCAAGGCGCTGCTCGAGCAGCCTCTGTCGTCGGTCACCGACCAGCTGGCACTCCTCGCCGCCGCGGCCACCGGCCCATCCCGGATCGTTCCCGGCCTCACCTATGCCGTCGGTGCCGCGCAGGCGCTCATGTCGCGATCGGGTCCCCTGACCGATCGGGTTGCCTGGCAGGCGGCCACGCGCGCGGGAAGACCGACCCTGACCATGGGAGCAGCCCCCGACCCGTACCGCTTGCTGTTCAGCGCCTTGGCGACCGACCCCGCGTTGGCGCGAGGGGTGCTCCTGGCGACCGGACGGCATGGCGAGACCGTCGTGCACGACCTCGTCGTCGACCTTCCGCTCGCTGCGACCCGCACGGTGCTTCCGCTCACGTCCTCCCTCGCGCTGGGACAGCTCATGAGTTCCCTGGAGCTGGCGCCCAACGACCCGCTGGCCAACGAGTTCCTCACCTCGGTGGGTGACGCCGGCCGCGGCTGGTGGGCGCTCCAGGGCCAGGACTCGATCAACGCCGATGCGCACCTGAACCCCCTACGTTGGCCTGCAGCTGTCCTATTGTCGGAGAACCCATCTCGCGTGGGGGATGCCGTCGAGCCGGTGCTGCTTGGCACAGCGGTCGACGCCACCGCCCAGGCTTCGGCTGCCCGGATGCAGGCGCTGCTCGGTGAGATCGCCAAGGACGTCACGACCTCCCCCGACGCTCACGCGACCCCCCGGGGTCTGAGCGTCGTGCTGGCCTCCGTTGCGGCTTTCGAGGCGCGGCAGCTGGGCGAGCAAGTCGACCGAACGGCGCCCGGCACGCGCCCGGCTGAGCTCGACAACGCCGCCATGCGCCTGGGGCAGGTCGTCGGGTTCACCGCAGAGTCGGCGACAGTGACCTTGCGCCACGCGGGCGAGCAGCTGGATGGGGTGAACACAAGCGAGCGGGCCGCGTTCCACGGACTCGTCGGCGCGGCCGACCTCGTGCCCTTACCCAAGGGCCATCCAGCGCTGGCAGTCCTGGCGATCATCAAGGATCCCCTCATGCTGCTGGTCACAACCGCGTTCGACAACGCCCATCCGGTAGACAACGCTGCGCAGTCTGCCGCCAACGAGAAGCTGCTGATGGGACGCGCGCAGGCCCTTGTCACCAGAAGTGCCGGCGAGCAGGTTCTCCACAAGCTCGGTCATCAGGCCGCATCGCAGGTCCTCGTCCGCATGGCGGCCACCACTGTGGACACTGGAGCGCGCGTCGTCAACGAAACAGGGCCTGAACCGACGACAGCTCCGTGATGTCGTACCACTGCAGTTCCCCATCGCCACCAGGTTGCCCGTCGACGTGCAGCGACACGACGGCGGTGAGCGCCACCGCGGCACCCACCCGGACGCGGGCGACGTCGTCGGGGGCGACCGCGTCGCTCAGCGTCTCCGCGTCGACGTCGGCTGCCGCGACGAGCCGCCTCGGCCCGACGTGGAGAGCGCGGGACGCTTCGGCCGCCGCACTGAACGCGGCGTACTCCAGCTCCTCCTCGTCGGCCCCAGGGTGGGCTCGTTCGAGGCGCTGGGTGACGGCATACCCGATCGTCGGTGCGAGCGACGGCTTGAGCCCGGCGAGCGCCTCGAGGTCGGCGCTCGACAGCGGCAGGTAGATTCGAGCCCGCCTCACGCGAACTCTTGCTGCGCATCGTCACCGATGTATGCCGTGACCTCGTCGTGTGCCATATCGGGGCTGCCGAGGTCCAGGACATGCGGAGCGCCGAGGGAGGCCAGCGACGTGTGCAGCGAGGTCTCGAGGACCTCGGTGCGGCGGGCCACGTCCATGACGTTGTGGCCCATGACTTCCAGGTCAGTACGGCTCGGTCCGAGCACCGTGACATGAGTGCCGCCCCGGTGGACGGCCCGCATCTCGCGCAGGCATCGTGAGGTCGACATGGCCCGCCAGCGGCGTTCCAGCTTGGTCATGACCCGAGTCGGTGTGTCGGGGTCGAAGGTCACCCCCGGCGCGAGGACGTAGACCTCGTCGAGCTCGAGGCCCTGCAGCAGGTCCAGGTTGGTGGCCGACCAGGCTCCCCCGTCAACGTATCGGCGTCCTCCGATGGTCACCGGCTGATACCACGAGGGGATGGCGCACGAGGCCATGACGGCATCGGCCAGGTCGGCGGGCGGAGCGTCGGGCCGTCCGAAGGCGGTCCGCGTGGCGGAGTCGATGTCGAAGGCCACCACGGTGAGGCCGCGACGGGGAACCCAGCCCCGCGGGACCACGTGCCTGACCAAGTCGCCGACGCGGTCGATGCTGCCCTGACCGATTGGCATGAAGCTGGAGATCTTCGCCGTGGGGGGCAGCTGTCGCCAGTGCTTGAACCCCTTGCGCAGCACTCCGGAGACGGCGAACTCGACCTTGGGCGTGGGCGGGCGCTCGCCTCCCGTGGCCGTGTCGTGGTCCCACTCGAGGTCGGCCAGCGGACCGGTCGTCAACCGGCCGCCAAGCTGGTGCGTGCGCAGGTCGGCGATGCTCACCCCGGCCGCAAGCAGCGACGCGAGGACGGACCCCGCGGACGTGCCGACGAGCTCGTCGAACTCGCGGACGTCCAGGCCGTGGACCTGCTCCAGGGCGGTCACCGCGCCGACCATCCAGGCCGCGCCGAGCACTCCTCCTCCACCGAGGACTAGACCACGTCGCGTCATCTCACCTGCTGCCCACCAGCTCGGCGAGAGAGTCCACGATGCTCTGCCCGACGACGTCGACGTCCGGCATGGCGTCGCGGTCTGCGTTGAGGCCGAAGTAGACGCCGCCGTCGTAGGAGGTCAGCCCGATGGCGAGCGCCTGGCCTCTGGCGAGGGGGATGACCGGGTAGGTCGACAGCATGGCCGCATCGCCGGCATACAGAGTGTTCTGCGGACCCGGCACGTTGGTGACGATGACGTTGAACAGGCGGCGGGACATCGCGCTGCCCATGCGCGCGCCCAGCGCGTGCAGGGTGGGCGGCGCGAACCCGGCCAGCCCCACGAGCTTGTCCGCCTCGACAGCCGGCCCACTGCCCTCGATCTGCTGGCGCATCGTGTAGGCGATCTGGTGCAAGCGCATGCCAGCAGCGATTTCGCCGACCGGCAGGTCCACGACGCAGCCAACGATCTGGTCGAGGCCCGTGGTCTTGCCGTCCTCGATGCTCACTGGCACCAAAGCCCGCACGACGGTGCCACTTTGCACCGCCTCGCCGCGCATGAGCAGCCACGCGCGCATGGCGCCGGCGATCGTGGCCAGGATGACGTCGTGAATGGACACCTCCTCGGCAGTGATTCCACGGGCCAGGCGGTTGCGGACGGCGCGATAGTCGTCCAGGTCGGTGCCGACCATGACGAACCGGCGCGAGCGCCCGACGTCGGCGTTCAGTGGGGATGTCGGGGCCGGGCGGGCCGCTCCGCGAGCGACCGTCGACACCAGCGAGCCCACGCCGCCGACGAGCTTGCCGCCCAGCGTGACGACACCGCCGACTCCCCCGCGGACTGTCCCCACGAGCTGCCCGGGTGCCCGGACACCGTCGATCAATGCCTCGGTGACCAGCTGCAGGTCGTTAGGGCTGTTCTGTGGCTCCCAGAGGTCGACGGTGCCGTCGTCCCAGGTGGGCTGGTCGGTGACCAGGATGTGGCCGATGTCCAGGGCGTTTACCCCATCGATGAGCGCCTGGTGGGTCTTGGTGACGATGGCGAACCGGCCGTGCTCGAGCCCCTCGACGAGGTAGACCTCCCACAGGGGCCGGTTGCGGTCGAGGCGACGCGGCTGGACCCGGGAGACGAAGTCCTCCAGCTGGGCGTCGTCCCCGGGCTTGGGCAGGGCGGCTCGACGCACGTGGTAGCTGAGGTCGAAATTCTCGTCGTCGACCCACACGGGGTTGGCCAGATTGCCTGGGACGTACCGGATCTTCTGCCGGTACCGAGGCAGGCGCACGATCCGCTGGCCGATCAGGTCGACGACCCGCTGGTAGCTGAACCGGCTCGTCGTGGGAGCGAAGACCATGACCGAGCCGACGTGCATGACCGTGGTCGACTGCTCCATGTAGAGAAACGAGGCATCCAGCGATGTCATCCGGTCAGCCACCGGACCATCCTCTCAGAACTGGACTCGCGACGTTGCCGTGCGCCGGCTCACCGGGCCGCTCGGGGCCGCCACCGCACCGCTGCCCAGCTGCGGGCAACCGGCCGGCGGGGAACGGTCGATCCCTCCCCCGCCACTGCCACCGCCAGGTCGCGGATCGCCAGGCGCGACGGAGACTGCGGTGCGCACTCGCCCAAGGTCCGGCCGGTCAGCAGCGCCTCGTCGCAGGCCGCCCGGTCCTCGGGGACGAAGGCCAGCTCCTCGACCCCCGCGAACCGGGCCATCGCGTCGGCCACCCGCGCCTGCGGCTGCGCGCCGACCGCGCCCGGGCGCATCCGGTTGACGACCACGCTCGGTCGCGGTGCGCGGACGGTGCCGAGGTCCTGCAAGGCCCGCACCAGCCGCTGCAGCGACACGGGGTCGCAGCCGCCGACCGCCAGCAGGGAGTCCGCCACCGCAAGGGTGGTCAACGTGGCCTGGTTGCGTCTCGGAGCCTCCGTGTCGTAGCTGAGCTCCTCGTCGTCCTCGAGGCTGAACCCGCAGTCCACCACGACGACGTCGGCCAGGCCCCGCGACAGCTCGAGCACGCGCTCGAACGCTCCGGCGCGGATCTCGGTCCAGCGGTCCGGGCGCGGTATGCCGGTCAGGACCCGAAGGCGGGGGCTGACCTCGGGCGCCAAACGGGCCAGGTTGGCCAGGTCGAGGGTGCCGTGGTCGGCTGCACGGGTCGCCGCGGCCAAGCCGGGGGCCTCGTCGAGGACGGCCAGGGTCTGCGCGACGCAGCCACCGTAGGTGTCGGCGTCGATGAGCAGCGCCGATGTCCCCAGACCCGCCAGCTCGGCGGCGAGGTTGACCGCGATCGTGGTGCGGCCGGGTGATCCGACCGGGCCCCAGACGGCAGTGAGGGTGGCGCGCTTGGGGGCACTCAGGCTCAGGTGTGCCGGCTCGGACTGCTCACCGCCGGCGGCCCAGTCCGGGCCATCGCCCACTCCCGTTGCCGCGGGGTCCAGCAGCGCGGCCTCGTATGCCGTGCGGTCGGCATCCGCTGGCAGAACTGAGCCGACGCCCATCTGCCGAAGCCGCCGTTCGCCCTCCTCATCGGCCGGGTCGGTGAGCCCGACGACCGCGATTCCGGCATCCCGCAGCCGCGATACCACCGACAGGGCCAGACCCCGCAGGTCCACCGAGACGAGGGCAACCTCGCCGCTGCCTGACTCGACGGCCGCCAGCAAGTCGGCCAGGTCGGCGCAGCGGCGAGCAATGCTGACCTCTCGCGATGACTCCAGGACGGTGGCGACCCGGCTGTCCCATCGGTTGCCTACGGCAACCAGAACGCTGGCCATCACCCCGAGCCACGCGTCGAGCCGGGCACGGGCACGAGGGTTATCCGAGCCTGTTTGTCCTGTGCCGCGATGACCTTCTGCACGTCGTCGCGCGGGACCAGCAGCTGCAGCGCGGTCGTCGCGGTGCTCACGCCGAAGCGCGTCTGGTCGGTGGGGATCCACGCGACGGACACACCGCGCAGCACCAGCTTCGGTTCCAGGTAGCGCTCCTGGGTGGTGGCGGGATCGCGGTCACTCACCCAAAGGTCCACGACAGAACCGGCCACCAAGGCGGCCATCGAGCTGGCATCCACCCGTACGGTGACTGACTGCACCGCCAGGGTGCTCTTGCTGCCCACCGCCGACTGGGGCAGCAGCTCACCTTCGCGCACCTCGCGCAGCGCGTAGCTGTCCGGCGCGACCGACGTGGCCGCAGACACGTACGCGCCGACTGCATCGCCGAGCTGGACCTCCACCGGCCTGAGGTTATCGGGGCCGAGCCGGTCTCCCGGTTTCAAGGCCACCGATGCGGCATACATGGGCACCCGGTCATCGGCGCTCGCGATGGCTTTGGCACCGAGCGCGGTGGCCAACAGCACCAGGACGATGCCCACCAACAACCGGCTGTCCCGCCATGATGGGCGCTGCAACCGGCTCGCGGTGGGGCGGGGCAGTTCCAGAACCAACGGCTTCTCCTCACGCGGCTGCTTCGGGGCCCATCATCGCCGAGACCCTCAGCCGCTGCCACACGGGGCCCCCTTCCTGTGGATGACCCAGCTGGCCTGTGGATGCGTGTGCCAGACTCTGCTCATGCCCTAGCGGTTCCTGCAGCTCTCGGATGTTGCCGAGGTCCTGAACATCTCCGCGGCGCAGACTTATGCGCTCGTGCGCTCGGGTGACTTGCCGGCCATCAAGGTGGGCGGCCGTGGCCAGTGGCGGGTCGAGGCGCAGGTGCTGGAGGAGTACATCCAGCGGATGTATGCCGAGACGCGCGACTTCGTGACCGCGCACCCGTTCGGAACTGGCCCCGAGGAGGAAGGGCCGCAGGACTAGCAACGCCGCCGACTCTCGCGCGAGAAGTCGCGTCGATGGGAGGGTTTGCGCCGCCGCCGCGTGGCACCGGCTCCTGTCGGAGCCTTTGGCTTGTCACCAGACGAGCGGGGCGGCTGAAGCCTTGGCGTCACTCCCGCTGCACGGCCGCGAGCGCTGCGAACGGCACGACGCGCACGTCGGTGACGTGCTCCGGCCGACGCGGCAGGTCCAAGGGGTGCTCCGCGACCTCCAGGCAGTCCTGGCCCACGCCGTCGATGGTCCCCGTGACGGTGGTGCCGTCGATATCGCAGACAGTGACCGCCGCCCGGTCCCGGCTGACTGCTCGCAACGCGGCACCGATGCCGAAAGCCTTGGCTACCTTCGATGTTTCCGGCACGCGCCCGATCAGGCCGCTGACCTGGCGCAGGGCGGGGAAGGCGACGAGCAGCCGTCGCTCCACGGGCCGCACCAGCAGCACCCAGTCGGCCCCGACGTCCGACACCCGGGCACCGAACGTGCCGACTCCGGCGATCCGGACCGTGACCGGCAGCTCGTGCGGCTGTGCGGACAACCGCTCGTGCAGTCCCACCAGGGCTCGTTCGCGTCGGGTTCGGTCGGCTACCTCGGCGTCCAGCTCCCGGTCTGCCTCGGCCGCCAGCACCGCCTCCAGATCGGCGAACAGCCGCTCCCAACGCATGACGCTCATCCCTTCGGGCCGATCTGCCTGCTGTCCTCAGCCTCCTGCATGACCGGCCTTGACATCGCCTGCCGGCAGCAGCAAAGATTGGCTATCATAAGCAAATGAAGGCAACCACAAGTCAACCGTAGCCATTCGAGCAGAACAGCTCCCTCACCGAAAGCGTACGGTCATGGCATCAACCCTCCGGTCGTGGCTGCTGGCGGGCGCCACAGGTGCCGCCACCGCCGTGACGGGCACGACGTTCGCCTCACTGACCCAGGCCGGTTGGGTTGCCCTTTCTCGCCCGTCCGCTGACGCCGCCGACATCCTGCTCACGATCGTGGCCGCCCTGGGCTTCGTGCTGACCCTGTGGCTCGGCGCCGCGACGGTGCTGTCCGTCCTCGCCCAGCTTCCCGGAGCGTTCGGTCAGGCCTGCGCCGACGTGGCCGCCCGGGTGGCCCCGGCGACGGTGCGCAAGGCCACCGCTGTGCTGCTCGGGACAACGGTCGCGGCTGCTGTCGCGCCCGGCACTGCCGCAGCCGCTCCGCCGGCGCCGACACGGCATCCGGTCGCCGTCAGCCTCCTGGAGGCGGGCGCGCCCGCCGTCAGCGTTCCTGACCCGGGATTTGGCCCAGCACAGGCCGGCGCACTGGTTGCGGACCCTGGCTTTCGTCCACCGGCCCCAGCCGCGCCGCCGGTGCCCGCAACGCTGGGGCCGCTTGCGACCGGCGGGGGCCGGGTCGCCACCTCCGTCGACGACCAGTACGTCGTCCGGCGCGGCGACACGTTGTGGGATGTCGCTGCGCGCCATCTGGGCCCGCGGGGGTCTGTGGCTGCGATTGCGCGCGAGTGGCCGCGCTGGTATGCCGCCAACCGGGCGGTCATCGGAGCTGATCCACACCACATCGAGCCCGGTCAGCGCTTGCGCGCACCCGACGCGGCGGCCGATGGGGCCCCGCGATGACCAGCCCGGGTCCCCTGCGCATCGCGCCTGCTCCCGACCCCCGCCCGCCGATCGTCTCCGCCGACGAGGCATACGGGTGGCGGCCCACCGCATACGTGCAGGACGCGCTGGCGATCGACTTCGGCGAGCGGGGTCGGGACGCCTTCGCGATCGACTTCGGCGAACGCGACCTCCCGGACCGGCTGACGCCTCGGCAGGACCTGCCGGACCCCGAACCGTTCGTTGTGCGAATCGCCCAAGCCTTCATCGAGATCATGGCGGGCATCCGGCCGGCCCCGCAGGTCGTGCGATGGACAACCCCGGCCGTGTATGCCGTGCTGGCGCGCCGCGCGTTTGTCGCCGCACGCCGCCCGCCCAACCCGCACCGGCGCGCCGTGGTCCGCAAGGTGCGCGTCCAGGAGCCTGCGCCAGGGGTGGTCGAAGCGTGCGCCGTCGTCGTGCACCATGACCGGGTCCGCGCCCTCGCGCTACGCCTGCACGGCGTGGACCAGAGGTGGGTGGTCATGGACCTGCAGGTCGGCTGAACGCCATCGCAGTCAGCTCGGTGCTCGGGTGAGCGGGACGACGACCAGCGCCGCGCCGATGAGCAGCGTGAGCACCCCAACGGCCAGCAGCCCGGTGGCTAGCGTGCCAAGGAGCGGCAACGTGGCTCCGACGTTGGCTCGGACGTCGACGCCGGATGAGCCGTCGGCGTTCATGACAACCACCGTCAGGCGTCCGCTGCCCACCGGCCAGGCGATGCTCTGGGTTCCGGTGCCGCTTGACTGCGCGACCCATCGCACCCCGCTTGCCCTTGCCGGGGGCGCGGACGGAGCGCCGCCGGCGACGTCCGTGTAGGAGATCGTGCGATCCGAGATCTCCTTGACGACCGCGTGCCCGGTGCCGGACAGGTAGGCCGCAACCTGGTCTGCCGGGCCGACGCCGACGAACACCGGCGAGGTCGGGTTGGTGGACGTGGCCGAGAGGCGGGCGTCACCCAGGAGGGAGTCTGGGCCACTCCAGCCTCGGCCGAGGGTTCCGAAGTCGATCTGGTCGGACGTGATGGCATAGCTGCTCGTGCGCAGGGTGGCAGTCCCGGATGTCAAAGCCCCGTCGTGCCGAGCCGCCCGGTCCGTCACGAGCAGGGTTGCACCAGCTAGCAGCAGACCCGCTGCCGTCATGGCCACGAGGGAGCCGATGACCACCGAGGCGATGCGGCCGCCGCTCATTCGCGAGGGTTGTGGCTGGCTGGAGGCCAAGCGCTGTGCCTCCACAGAGTGATCGGGCGGCGCCCCGGGGGCGAGTGATCCACTCGTGGGCTCGGGCCCGGGGTCAAAGCGCCACGGCGGGTACGCGTCGGTCATGAGCAGGACGTACGCCCACACCCGGTATACCCAGCGGTTCAGGCCAAGCAGGACGTCGAAGAGACCCCGCGGGTACTCGCCGGTCACGGCGAGCGCGCAGCCGGCGACGAGCACCAAGATGCTGATCAGCCCACCGGCGCCCCAGAACCAGCGCGCATCTTGGGTGTTCCACAACCACGCACCGCCCCCGAGAAAGATGGCCAAGACGAAGTAGTGCGGGATGGCGAGGAGCCACTTCACGAGGACCAGTCCCCGGCTCAAGTGCTCGGGATATGCCACGTCGATCGTTGCGGCATACTCGGGCGCCGGCCCGAGGGTGAACGGAGGATAGCGGTCGGTTCCGATGGCGTTGTAGGCGTAGAAGCCCACCCGCCAGGTCCACCGCAGCACACCCACGGTGAAGTCAAAGAGGCTGCGCGGATAGCGCCCGGTGAACACAATCGCGAAGAACGCGACAATGCTGACGGCGACGACGGCGACCCACAAAAGGCCGAGCAGGACGACGTGCGGGATGGCGAGGAGCCACTTCACCAGCCACATGAACCGAGATAGCGCAGGGTCGAGCTGCCCGTTCAGTCGGACGGGGCTCGCCGCGCGGAGGATGGGGGAAGTGGTCGCCTTGGACGGGTTGTCTATTGCCATGAGGTGCTCCCGAGCCAGGTAGGGAAGCGTGCCGAGATCCTTTGGCACGTGGTCCACGAGCCTGGCGCCACCGAGCACGCACCGAATCCGTAGGAACACGTGGATTGCGGCCGGCCTTGTGGAGTTGGGACAGCCCGCGTACGTCAGGGCCGCCGCGCGCCTGCCGCTGCAAGGTGCCGCGCGAGGTCGGTTCGCGAGACGACGCCGAGCTTGGGATAGATCTTGTAGAGGTGGTATTCGACCGTCCGGGAGCTGATGTACAGGCGTGCCGCGACGTCTCGGTTCGACGCTCCTTCGGCCACGAGCATGGCAACCTGCAGCTCCTGAGCGGTGAGCTCGTGGACGGGGTCGTGGTCCACCTCATGAGCGGGTTCTCCGGCCGCCCGCAGCTCAGCTCGTGCACGCTCGGCCAGCGGTCTGGCTCCGACTGTGACGAACGCGCTCACGGCGGAGTTGAGTCGGCTGCGGGCCGGCAGCTTTCGCCTCTTGCGACGCAGCCACTCGCCGTACAGCAGCTCGGTCCGTCCGCGTTCCAGGAGCATGCCGTCGGGGTGATCGAGTGCCGTTTCGAACAGCTCCGCAGCGTCGTCGCCCTCGGCCATGAGTGCCCGGCATCGCAGCAGGAGCGCGGCCGCATCCGGTGAGGACACCTCGGTCACCCACGGCTGCATCCATGCGATCGCCTCGTGGGCGATGTCGGGTTGCCCGCATCGGTGTGCTGCCTCGACGAGGTCCGGCACGGCATACCAGTCGAAGGTGGGCAGCTCTTTGAGCGCGAGCAGCCGCCTGAGGGCCTCCGAGTACCGCCCCTGGAACAGCTCCGACAGCGCTTCCGCGTGCCAAGCGTAGTAAGCAGCCACCAGCATGTGCCGAGGCAGCGCAAGGCTCAGGCACTCCTGCGCGAGACGGTGGCACTGGCTCACATCCCCCCGCACCGCCGACACCATGGCGAGTGTCGACAGATGCTGCGCGACTGAGGTGAGCTGGCCCGTTTCGCGGCCCAGATCCAGGCCCTCGCTCGCCGAGGCAGCAGCGGCGTCGTAGTGACCGAGGAGGCGCTCTGCGAGGGAGAGGTATTCCAGCGCATGCGGCAGACTTCCGCCCAGATCGGCGACCCGCGCGGTCCGCACCGCGGTGTCCGCGAACCGGCTTGCCGATCCCAGGTCGCCGAGCCAGAACGCGGCGGACGAGGCCAGCACAAGCTGGGCAGGATCCTTAGTCGAGCTGGCCCGCTCGAGCGCGCCGCGCAGCAGCGTGGCGCCCGCTGCGCCATGACCCGCGACCATGTCTGCGAACCCCATGGCCAGGTCCCGGGCGAAACGGCCGGCGGGCTCATTCGGGGGGCCAATGTCCCGCGCCAGCTGACCCGCGACCTGTAGCGCGTCCATGTCGCCCGAGTAGCCGGCCGCCTGTCCGGCCTCGACGAGCATGGTCAGCGCGAGGCTGACATCCCCGGCTTCACCGGCAAGTCTGGCACCCTCCAGCAGGATCGATGAGGCGTCGGTGCTGACCCCACGCTGCCATTCGATGATCCCGTGCAGGTGGGCCAGTTCGGCCTGCAACACGGGATCGTGAAGGATCGGGCGGGCGGCTGTCACCGCGGCGATTGCCCGGTCCGGACGCGCCGCCAACCAGGATGCTCGCGCAGACGCCAGAAGCCGTCGGCCGCGCTCCTGCGGCGAGGCGGTCAGATGCGCGGACCGTTCGTACGCCGCGGCCGCTGCAGCCTGGGCACTTCGGGACAAGGCGCGGACAGCGGCGCGCTCGAGCTCGTTTGCGATGCTCTCGTCGTGGCCCAGGGCCGCGGCCGCACGGTGCCACGCGGACCGGTCAGGGTCGCTGTGGGAGAGCACCCGCGCGAGCATGAGGTGCGCCCGACGACGCTGCGTGGAGCTACTTCCGGCAACGACTGCTGAGCGGATGAGCGGGTGGCGCAGTCGCACCCGCTCATCACGAACATCCAGCAATGAGCCGGACTCGGCCTCGTGCAGGGCCTCATCGCCGACGTTGAGCATTGCGGCGGCCTGCAGCAGGGTGTCCAGGCGCTCGGTCGCGTTCAAGGCTGAGACCAGCAAGAGCGTCTGGGCAGGGCTCGAGAGGTGGCGCACCTGTTGGAGGAAGGCGTGCTCCAAGCCGTCGGTGAGCGGAAGGGGGTCCGGAAGCGGGGCCTGCCCCGAGAGCTGTTCGACGGTCAGCAGTCCGGCCAGCTCCACCAGCGCCAGCGGATTGCCCCCGGTCGCCTCGACAAGGCGAGCGGCAATTGATGGGTTCGGGGCGGCGGATGCATGGTCGGTGACGAGGGCGATGGCGTCTCGGGTGCTGAGTCCGCCGAGATCCACCCGTTGCAGCTCGGTGGCCCGGAACTGCTGCTTGGTGCTCGGTCTGACCGCAATGACCATCAGAACGCGCTCGGCGCGGAACCGTCTGGCCGCAAAGAGCAGGGCGTCTGCTGATGCTTGGTCGATCCACTGGGCATCGTCGATGAGGCAGACCAGACCCTGCCCCTGTGCCGCCGCTTCGCCAAGCACGGACAGCAACCCCGCGGCTACGAGAAAGCGGTCTTGGCCATTCGCTGGCGCCATCCCCAGAGCCGCACGTAACGCGGCCGCCTGTGGCGCGGGCAAGGCGGCGGCCAGGTCGACCACTGGTCCCAACAGCTGATGCAAAGTCGCGAAGGGCAGATCCCACTCAGCCTCGACCCCAGTGGCCGTCAACACCGGCATGCCTGCAGCCGCTGCACGGACGAAATCGAGCAGCACGGTCTTGCCGATGCCGGGTTCACCGGATACCACCACCGAGGACGCTCTCCCCGATCGCGCAGCTGCGACGAGGCTCTCGAGCAGCGCGCACTCCGGGTCGCGGCCGTGAATCACGCACTCAGCGTGCCGCGACAGCGCCCGGGACGCCAGGTGCGTCCCAACCCCTCATCTCGTCAGTGCCCGTCGCTGACGTGCTTCCGGGGAGCTGTCGCAGTATCGAGCTCGAAGCGGAGAGGTTCAGCGAGAAGGTCGGCGCACGCGAACCCGTTAGCCTCGAGCACTCGTTGAGCGGCACCGAAGTCGCTCGGGACCAGGGCGTAGATGACCGCGACTCCCACGGTGGAGCTAGCGATGCGGCAGGCCAACGCGATTGCGGCCGTGGCGATGCCGCGGCCCTCGAAGGGGGGCAGCACCCGGCCAGTCAAGCGCATGCTTGCCTGCCTCGGGGTGAGGGCGAGCCACCCGGCCCGCTCGCCGCCAACCCAGATGTTCATGGACATCCCGACGCAGCCGCCTTCGACTGCTCGCAGCTCGACCTCATCGGCGGACACCGCTCGCCGACCGTGGGGGGAATCGACCGGACCGTTCACGTGGACCTCATCCGAGCACCCTGACCGCGTTGACGCTGTCTTCGGGGCATCGCTTGTCGCCGAGGATGCTCCTCCCACGGTCAGGGCGCATCCGTGGTCCTACCGGCGGGATCCGCTAAACCGGCCCGGAACAGGGCACGGTCGACCTCCCACGCCGGGTGAGTTCAGCCGCCTACAGCCCGAGCTCCTGCTCCCAGAGGATGTCGACGACGCGGTCGACGGCAGACGTGAGGTGGCGACGGAAGGTGCTCGACGGCATACCGAGCGCCTCCGCAGCAGCCTCCAGCGAGGGTGCCGGGGCGAGAAACGAGCGGTGCAGCACGCGGTAGGCCCGCTGGTCGCTCTGCAGGGATCGGCAGGCGCTGACCAGGACCTCGCGCAGCGCGTCCACCCGCACGGCGGCTTTCGCGTCGGCAGGGACGCTGGTGGCGACCAGACGCGATGTGAGCAGCGGGCTGGCCCGAAGTCGGTCGGTGCGGGTCAAGTTCCGCAGCGCCCGCCGCACCGCCGCCGCGAAGTCCTCGCGGGTCAGTACCGTCGTGGGGTCGAGCGCTGGCGGTGGCAGCTCGCCGGTCCCCGTCTCGCGCATCGCCAGCCGCGCCAGCCAGTCGGTGGGCGTGACCACCCTCCAGTCGTGCCCGAAGCTCGCGTACCGGCGGGCCCCCACCGTGAAGTCTGCGGCGGGCATCCGGTGCAGGTCGGAGTACTCGATGGCGTCGGCCCACGGCTGCGGGTCGGCGAAACTGAGCAGGCTGAAGGCAAGGCCGGGCGTCGTCAGATAATGTCGGCCGGTCTGCACCGTCACCAGGCTTTGCGCCAGCGAGACCCCTTGGTAGCTGTCGGCGCTCATCCAGTACCTGACTAGAGTGGCCCGCTCGCCCTGCCGCAACGGGGAATGGCGAGCCAGCTCAGCGTATGCCGCGGTCAAGGCTGGGTCGGTCACCTGGGCGAGGGCGGCGCGATCCTCGATCGCCACCGTGCACACCAGCCCCGCGACGCCGCCCTCCGAGGTCCGTACGACCGACCAGGCCTCCGGCTGAGCGGCTAACCAGACCTCTGCGATGGCGGCCGACTCGGGACCCTCATGACTCCTGACGATGTCGAGGATGGCCGGCGCGTCGGCCTTGGTTGCGGTGTCCATGCGCACGTTGTCGGCGGCGACCGCCGGCTGAAGATACGGCCGGAGCTGCTGGTGCAGGAACATCAGGTCCATCATCGCGGCAGCCTGCGCGGCCGGGTCGGGCACGCTCAGCCGCTCGAGAAAGAACGTGCGGGCGCGGTCGTGCAGCGTGCGGTAGCGCAGCGGGTCGCGCCATCGCAGCTCAGCGTCCAGGACGTCGGCTGCCAGATCATGCAGCCGTAAGCCGCCGGGATCCAGCTCCACGATGGGCAGACGACACAGCCAGTCAAACAGGTCCGCGGCGTCTGGGAGTTCCAGCAGGGCCGCCAAGAGAGGCAGTGTCAGCACCCGCACCTGCGACGTTGCCTCGAGTGCCAGCCGGTGCTCGGCTGCGGGAATCGCCTTCATGAGCTGATCGACGAGAGCCTTGACAACGTCGGGAGCCTGCTGTGGCGCGAAGCTGCCGCGGGTGAGTACGACCTCGCTCACCAGGGCCAGCGCGAGGGGGTGGCCACGCGTGAAGGCCACCGCAGCTGGGCGTTGCTCCGGCGGCACATTGCGCCGGTTCAGGTAGTCGTCGCTCTCGGCGGCCGTCAGGTTGGTCAGCGGCAGGGTCTGAATGAGGTCGCTCCAGCCCGGGTCGGTGAGCCAAGCTGTGGACGGCGGCCGTTGGCCGGCCAGGATGACCAGAGTGTCCGCGGGCAGCGTCGCCAGCACGTGGTCGCGAAGGTGCAGCTCCAGCGGCGCGAGCTGCTCGAACGTGTCGATGAGCAGCACCCGGCGTCCGGCGGCCCTTGCGGCGGCCTCGGGATGTGGCTCGGTCAGCGGGACAAGCGCCGCCATGATCGAGTCAGGCGTGGGTGCGAGGTCGCGCGCGTCCAGGCGCAACGCGGGTATGCCGTGCTCGCTGCACTCGTCGGCGACCCGGCGCAGCAGCGTCGACTTGCCGACGCCGCCTGGCCCATGGACGAAGACAACGGCGGTTTGTGTCTGCGGATCGCGAAGGAGCCGATCGAAATACGCCAGCTCGGCGTCCCGCCCGACGAACGCGCGACGCCGCGCGGCACCGACCCGGTCGCCGACGGTGCCTGCCATTGGGGATCCTACGGATCGGCCGGATTACTTACCTCGGCGTCGCGCCTTCTTGGACAGCCGCCGTGGTTGGTCGCGCCCGGGGGCGCCGTTCGCACCGACCCCGTCCGTGGCGTCGACGTCGCGCTCCTCCACCCCGCCGGCCTCGCCCGGCGCGGAGTAGTGCAGCCGAGCGCCTTGGCGCGTGTCCAAGCCCTTCGCCGCGATGACCGGGCGGGCGCTGGGAGCGGCGTCCTGGACGGCACCAGCCTCGGAACGGCCGGAACCGGTCACGGGCGCCGACCGCGTCGCCGGCGCGTCAGCCGGCAGGTCCGCCATGAGCTGGCCCACGCTGACCGGGGCCGCGGCTACCGGCGCGGACGGCGCCTCGAGCTGCACTTCGAGGTTGAAGATGTAGCCGACCGACTCCTCCTTGATGGCCTCCATCATCGCCTCGAAGAGCAGGAAACCCTCCCGCTGGTACTCCACCAGGGGGTCGCGTTGGGCCATGGCGCGCAGGCCGATGCCCTCCTGCAGGTAGTCCATCTCGTACAGGTGCTCGCGCCACTTGCGGTCCAGCACCGACATCACGACCCGGCGCTCGAGCTCGCGCATGGTGGCCGAGCCGAGCGCTTCCTCCCGGCGGTCGTAGGCGTGGTGGGCGTCGCTGGTCAGCTCCTCGCGCAGGACCTCGGCAGAGACAGCGTGCCGGCTGCCGGCCCGCTCGACGACGTCGTCGATGCTTACCGAGACGGGGAACAAGGTGCGCATCGCCGTCCACAGCTGCTCGAGGTCCCAGTCCTCGGCATACCCCTCGGCCGTCGCGGCGTCGACGTAGCCGCTGATGACGTCGTTGACGAAGTGGCGCACCTGCTCCTGCATGTCCGCACCCTCGAGCACCTTGCGCCGTTCGGCGTAGATCACCTGGCGCTGCCGGTTGAGCACGTCGTCGTACTTGAGGACGTTCTTGCGGATCTCGTAGTTCTGCGCCTCGACCTGGCTCTGCGCGCTCGCGATGGAGCGGGTGACCATCTTGGACTCGATGGGGACCTCGTCCTCCATGCGGGCGGTCTGCATGAACCGGTCGACGAGGGCTGCGTTGAACAGGCGCATGAGGTCGTCCTGCAGCGACAGGTAGAACCGTGACTCACCTTCGTCACCCTGGCGCCCGGAGCGGCCCCGCAGCTGGTTGTCGATGCGGCGCGACTCGTGCCGCTCGGTGCCCAGCACGTAGAGCCCGCCGAGCGCCTTGACCTCGTCGTGCTCGGCCTTGACCGCGTGCTCGGCCTCGGCCAGGGTGCGCTCCCATGCCGCTTCGTACTCCTGCGGCGTCTCCTCCGGGTCGAGCCCCTGCTTCTTGAGCTGCTGCACGGCGCGAAACTCCGGGTTGCCCCCGAGCATGATGTCGGTGCCGCGCCCGGCCATGTTGGTGGCGACGGTCACCGCACCCTTGCGGCCGGCCTCGGCCACGATCGCGGCCTCGCGCGCGTGCTGCTTGGCGTTGAGGACGTCGTGCGGGATGCCGCGGCGGCGCAGCAGGTTGGACAGGTGCTCGCTCTTCTCGACCGAGATCGTGCCGACGAGGACGGGCTGGCCTTCTTGGTGGCGCTGCGCGATGTCGTCGACCACCGCGTTGAACTTGGCGTCGGCCGTCCGATACACGAGGTCGGGCTGGTCGGCGCGGATCATCGGCATGTTGGTCGGGATGCTCACGACGCCCAGCTTGTAGATGGCATTGAGCTCGGCCGCCTCGGTCTGGGCGGTGCCCGTCATGCCGGCCAGCTTGTCGTACATGCGGAAGTAGTTCTGCAGGGTGATCGTGGCCAGCGTCTGGTTCTCGTTCTGGATCTCGACGCCTTCCTTGGCCTCGATCGCCTGGTGCATCCCCTCGTTGTAGCGTCGCCCGGGCAGCATGCGACCGGTGTGCTCGTCGACGATGAGGATCTGCCCGCCCATGTTGACGTAGTCCTTGTCGCGCTTGAACAGCTCCTTGGCCTTGAGCGCGTTGTTGAGGAAGCCGATGAGCGGGGTGTTGACCGACTCGTAGAGGTTGTCGATCCCGAGCAGGTCCTCGACCTTGGCGATACCGGCTTCCAGGACGCCGACCGTGCGCTTCTTCTCGTCGACCTCGTAGTCGCCCTCGCCCGAGTCCAGCTCGCCGCGGCGCAGCTGCTGGACCATCTTGGCGAACTCGACGTACCACTTGGTCGCCTGGTCGGCCGGACCGGAGATGATGAGCGGGGTGCGGGCCTCGTCGATGAGGATCGAGTCGACCTCATCGACAATGGCGTAGTTGTGCCCCCTTTGCACCAGCTCGGCCGTCGACCAGGCCATGTTGTCGCGCAGGTAGTCGAAGCCGAGCTCGTTGTTGGTGCCGTAGGTGATGTCCTTGGCGTACTCGGCGCGGCGCTGGTCGGGGGTCATCGAGGCGAGGATGCACCCGGTCTCCAGGCCCAGCGCCCGATGCACCCGGCCCATGAGCTCGGACTGGTACTCGGCGAGGTAGTCGTTGACCGTGACCAGGTGCACGCCTTTGCCGGCCAACGCGTTGAGGTAGCACGGCAGCGTGGCGACGAGCGTCTTGCCCTCGCCGGTCTTCATCTCTGCGACGTTGCCCTGGTGCAGCGCGGCCCCGCCCATGATCTGCACGTCGAAGTGGCGCTGACCCAGGGTGCGCTTGCTCGCCTCGCGGACCGCGGCGAACGCCTCGGGCAGCAGGTCGTCGAGGGTCTCACCGTCAGCGAGCCGGCCGCGAAAGACGTCGGTCTCAGCCTTGAGCTCGGCATCGCTCAGCTTTTCGAAGTCGTCCTCGAGGACGTTGACCTGCGCGGCGATCGCCTCGAGCCGCTTGAGCACGCGGCCCTCACCGGCGCGCAGCAGCTTCTCGAACACCTTGGCCACGCTGGAACTCCCTCACGAAACGTCTATGAGCCCGCGCGTGCGGGGGTCACGGCCAGGGTAGCCGTTCGCGGGTCACCTCACCCAACGTCCGCCCTGGCCCGATGCGTTCCGGTATGCCGTGCGGCGGCGCCGTCCGCGTCCGGCATACCAGCCCTTCGAG
>JBIOUP010000239.1:0-12058 GCA_044867305.1 Dermatophilaceae bacterium | reverse complement strand
GTGCCTTCTCCGGTCGGCCCGACCGCGTCGTGTCCCAAGACGTTGCCGCGCTCGGGCGCGAAGACCGGTATGCCGGCCCGCTCGCCGACGACCTGCAGCTGGGTCACCGCGTTGGGCCGCTGCAGGTCGGCTGCCACGAGCAGCGGAGTGTGGCCCTGGTCCTTGAGCCATTTGCCGAGCTTGCCCGCCAGAGTGGTTTTGCCCGACCCCTGCAGCCCCGCGAGCATGACCACAGTCGGCGGATGCTTGGCCAGTTGCAGCTGGCGGGTCTGCCCCCCGAGGATGCCGACCAGCTCCTCATTGACGATCTTGACGACCTGCTGCGCCGGGTTGAGCGCCTGGCTCACCTCGGCCCCGAGCGCCCGTTCGCGCACCGACGAGACGAACGCCTTCACCACCGGCAGCGCCACGTCGGCGTCGAGCAGGGCCAGCCGGATATCGCGCAGCGTCGCATTGATGTCGTGCTCGGAGAGGCGGCCCTTCCCGCGCAGGTTGCGGAAGGTCTCAGTCAGCCGGTCGGACAGTGAGGAGAACACCCGAGAACCTTACCTTCCGGCCTGGGCCAGCTCAGGCCCCGAATCCCGCTCAGCCGCCCGTTCCTCAGCCTGCTGGTACACCCTCCCTTGCGCCCCCCAGCTGGCCTTCGCAGGTCTCGATGAGCAAGGCGACAACCTGGCCGACCTGGTGCGGCGCCAGAGGTGCGCCATCTGCCCGGGTGAGGTAGAAGGTGTCCAGCGCCTGCCCGGCATACGTGGCGATGTGGGCGCTGCGCACCGACATGCCGGCCGCGGCGAGCGCAAGCCCGATGTGGTACAGCAGCCCGGGCCGGTCGGTGGCGCGTACCTCGATGACGGTCGCCACGTCCGATGCTCCGGGGACGATCATCGCGCGAGCCTGACCCGGAGAGCCCGTGGTGGCGCGGGAGCTGGGCGAGGGCGTGGACCGTCGCCGTCGAGTCAGCGCAGCCAAGGGAGCGCGATCTCCGGCGGTCAGCCGCGCCAGGTGCCGGGCCAGCCGCTCGGCATCCGGCGTGTCCCCGGAGGGGGACTCGACCTGCCATTCGTCCACGGCGATCCCGTCGACCGTGCGAAGCAGCGCCGATCGCACGACGAAGCCGTCCGCGGCCAGCAGGCCTGCCAGGTCGGCGAACAGCCCAGCACGGTCGGCCTCCACCACGTCGACCCGCTGGGCCGAGCCGAACGGCGTGACCGTCACGACCGGCATACCAGCGGCGACTCGGTCGAGCGCGTGGCGGGTGAGCAGGTGGCCCCCGTCCTGCTCCCCCAGTAGCTCTTCACCCTCGCCGAGCCGCGGGGCGCCGGCAAGGTCGCGCCGAGCCGCGGCCACGAGCCGAGCCAGCAGCTGGGCCCGCCAGTCGGTCCACGCTGCCGGCCCAGCCGCGCTGGCGTCGGCCTCGGTGAGGGCGCGCAGCAGTTCGAGGGTCTCGGCATCTGAGTCCACGGCTTCGCGAACGGCTGCGACCGTCCTGGGGTCGCCGGGGTCGCGGCGGGTGGCCAGCTCGATGAGCGTCAGATGCTCGCGTACGAGCCGCACGACCACGTCCCGGTCGGCCGGATCGACGCCGATCCGGTCGCAGATCTCGCCGGCCACCGGCGCGCCGCTGGCCGGGTGGTCCACCGTGCCGTTCGCCTTGCCGATGTCGTGCAGCAAGGCGGCCAGCAGCAGCAGATCGGGGCGCTGGACGTCGCGAACCAGGCCGCTGGCGCGTACCACCGTCTCGACGGAGTGCCGGTCGACGGTATGGCGGTGTACGGCGTTGCGCTGCGGCCGGCACCGGACCGTGGCCCATTGCGGGATCCACCGGTCGACGAACCCGACCAGGTCCAGCCCCTCCCACACCGCGACCAGGCCGGGACCGGCAGCGAGCAGGTCCGTGAACAGAGTGAGCGCATCGGGCGGCCAAGGCGTCGGCAGTGGCGGTGAAGCCACGTAGAGGTTGTTCAACGTGGCCGGCGCCAGGGGTACTCCGTTACGGGCCGCGATGAGCGCCGCCCGCAGTACCAGGGTGGGGTCCGCGCTCGGGGAGACGCCCGGTCCAAGGACGGCCTCCCCGTCGTGCAGGTACAGGCCGTAGCCAAGCGGCGTGAGGGTGGGTCGCCTGGGGCCGACGCGCAGGGCGCGCGCCCGCTGCGACTGCGAAGCCCGCCGCAGGGTGCCGTCGAGGGCGTAGCCGATCACCCGGGCAGCGCCGGACACGTCGGTAAGCAGGTTGTCCGCATGCGGGTAGCCGAGCAAGGCCGCGACCGCGTCGTGGTCCTCGCGGGTGAGCCGGTCACGGCTGCGCCCGGTGACGACGTGCAAGGCGTCGCGCACGTCGAGCAGGCGCGAGTAGGCCGCGTCGACGGCGCCGTGGGGCCGGTCGGTCAGCCACGCGGCGGTGAGCGCCCGCAGGACGGTCATGTCGCGTAAGCCCCCGCGGGCCTCCTTGAGGTCCGGCTCGAGCAGATGAGCGGCATCCCCCATGCGGGTATGCCGGCCCTGCACCGCATCGACCAGCTGCGGCAGACGGCGGCGGGCGTTGCCCCGCCAGTCATGAGCGACCGTCGAGCGCACCGCGCTGACGATCTCGGCATCGCCGCCCAGGTGGGCGATGTCCAGCAAACCCACCGCCGCGGAGAGGTCGTCGGCGGCGACCTGGCGGCACTGCGCGACAGTCCGGACGGAGTGGTCGATCTTCGCGCCGGAGTCCCACAGGGGGTACCACAGCCGTCCGGCAAGGGCGTCCAGGTCGGCGCGGGCCATCGAGCGCGACTGGTGCAGCAGCACGAGGTCATAGTCGCTGAGCGGTCCTGAGTCGCCACGCGCGAGGCTGCCCACCGCAGCCAGGGCGACCCCCGGGACGGTCCGGCCCGTGGTCGCCTCGGTCCACAGCTGCCCGAGCCATTCGCGGCCGAACGCAGCCAGGGCGGCGCGGCGCGCCTGGCCGGCACCGTGGGCCGCGAAGCCCCTGGTGCCGGCCAGGTCGAGCCGCTTGCTGGTCACGTCGAGAGAGTCGCTCATGGCCGAGAAGGACCCGCTGCGAGGTGAAGTGGGAATCGGCCTGCGCTCCTCTCTCACAGTGCGCGTCGTGTCCGACAGCTCAGATGGCGTCGTGGCCGCGCTCGCCGGTACGGACCCGGACCAGGTCGTCCACGGGAACCGACCAGATCTTGCCGTCGCCGATCCGGCCGGTGTGGGCCGCCTTGAGGATGACGTCGATGACGCTGCCGACGTCCAGGTCGTCCACGAGCACTTCCAGGCGGATCTTCGGCACGAAGTCGACCGTGTACTCCGCGCCGCGGTACACCTCGCTGTGACCACGCTGGCGCCCGTAGCCGCTGGCCTCGCTGATGGTCATCCCGGTGATGCCGTAGGACTCGAGAGCGTCCTTGACGACGTCCAGCTGATGGGGCTTGATGATTGCGGTGACGAGCTTCATGCGCTCGCTCCTTCCGTGACTGCCTCAGGGGTTGGCGAGGACACGCCGGCCTGGGAGAAGGCGCCGCCGACGCGCCCTGACGAGGTCGGCGTCAGGTCGTAGCCGGTTTCGGCGTGCTCCTCGAGGTCGATGCCGCTGATCTCGGCCTCGCTGGTGATGCGGAAGCCCATGAGGGCGTGCAGGGCCTTGCCGATGAGCCAGGTGACGATGAAGGAGTATGCGAGCACCGCGAACGCCCCGATCGCCTGGGCCTTGAGCTGGTCCAGCCCGCCGCCATAGAACAGCCCATCGACCTTGGCCGGCGCCTCGGCGGTAGCAAGGAACCCGATCAGCAGCGTGCCGACCAGACCACCGACCAGGTGGACGCCGACGACGTCGAGCGAGTCGTCGAACCCGAACCGGAACTTCAGGCCCACGGCATACGCGCAGGCCACCCCGGCGACCAAGCCGACGACCAGGGCGCCTACCGGGCTGACCGACGAGCACGAGGGGGTGATCGCCACCAGGCCGGCGACGATACCGGAGGCCGCACCGAGAGATGTCGCATGACCGTCGCGGAGGCGCTCGGTGATCAACCACCCGGCCATGGCTGCACCCGTGGCGCCGAACGTGTTGACCCACGCCACCGCAGCCGTCGTGCCCGCCGACACGGCCGAACCGGAGTTGAACCCGAACCAGCCGAACCACAGCAAGCCGGCGCCGATCATCACCAGGGTCAGGTTGTGCGGGCGCATCGCTTCCTTGCGGAAGCCGATCCGCGGCCCGAGCACCAGGGCAAGAGCCAGACCCGCGGCACCGGCGTTGATGTGAATCGCGGTCCCGCCCGCGAAGTCGATTGCCTTGATGCCGTTGGCGATCCAGCCGCCCGTCTCGGCCGCGAAACCGTCGAACGCGAAGACCCAGTGCGCCACGGGGAAGTAGACCAGTGTCGCCCACACGACGGTGAAGACCACCCACGTGAGGAACTTGGCTCGGTCGGCGATCGCCCCGGAGATCAGCGCGACCGCGATGACCGCGAAGACCGACTGGAATGCCACGTAGGCCAGTGCCGGCACCGTGCCGGCAACGGCGTCGGGCGACATGAGACCGGCCAGCCCGAAGTACTGGGTCGGGCTGCCCACCAGCCCCAGCCCACCGACGGAGCTACCGAACGCCATGCTGTAGCCCCACAGCACCCAGACCACCGAGACGGTGCACAGCGCGGCGAAGCTCATCATCATCATGTTCAGGACGCTCTTGGCCCTGACCATGCCACCGTAGAAGAGGGCGAGACCGGGGGTCATCAGGAGCACAAGGGCAGCGCTCGCGAGAACCCAGGCGGTGTCGCCAGTGTTGATCTTGTCCATGCGACGAGCGTCGGGGGGCGAGGTTTCGCGGCGCGACGCCACGTGTTACGGCCGTGTTAGCAGTTCCCACCTCAGGTTAGATTCAGGTTTCCGCAGCGCCTGGTCTGCGTGGCCCTGGATCGGCATACTCGTGGGGGTCACGTCGACGGCGACAGGGAGAGACGCCATGGCCGTGTACCGAACCCGTTTCCGGCTCACTCTGACCGCCCTGACCGCGGCTATGGCGCTCGCGCTGACGTCCGGCTGGGCAGCCGCTTCCCCGGTCGCCCAGTCCGAACCCGTCGTCCTCACCGGCACCCTCACGTCCGGGGCGACGTTCGAGGCTCGGGTGCCTGCGGACTGGAACGGGATTCTTGTGCTCTTCGCGCACGGGTTCCGCGGGCCGGGACCCAACCCAGCCTGGGACGCCAACAACCAGGCGACCTTCACCGCGCTTGCCGACCGTGGCTACGCAGTGGCGGCTTCGTCCTACTCGAGCATCGGATGGCCGCTCGGCACGGCGGTTGCCGACCAGCTGGAGACCCTGGAGCGGTTCCGCAGCGGCTACCAGGCCCCCCGGCGAACCATCGCCTACGGACGTTCCATGGGCGGGCTGGTCACCAGCCTCATCGCCGAGGTGCCGCACTCCGGCGTTGACGGGGCGGTGCTGACGTGTGGGCTGCTCGGCGGCGGCGTGGCGCTGAACAACTACCAGCTCGACGCGGCATACGCGGTGGCCGAGCTGCTGCTGCACGACTCGGACCTGCAGCTCACCGGCTTCCACTCCCTGGCCGAGTCGGCGCCCGTCGCGGACGCGATCCTCAAAGCGCTCAACCAGGCCCAGGGAGCCCCGGAAGGCGAGGGCCCGGGAAGCCCGGAGGGCCGGGCCCGGATCGCCTTGATCGCCGCGTTGCTCAACACCCCGAGCGAGCTCGACGGTGTCGACCACAACGACCCGGCGGCGATGGAGGCGGCTCAGTTCAAGCTGGTGGTCGCCACCTTGCCCGTGGTCATCTCCCGGCGCTCGGACATCGTCAACGCCGCCGGCGGTGACTCCGGCTGGACCGAGGGCGTCAACTACGGCCGGTTGCTGGACAACTCGCCGCAGGCGGACCGGGTGCGGGCAATGTACCGGGCCGCCGGGCTCGACCTGGGCGCTGACCTTCGCACCCTCACCCGCAACGCCGACATCCGGCCGGACCTGCAGGGGCTGGCGTGGATGGAGCGCACGTCGCAGCCCACCGGCAAGCTGCAGATGCCCGTGCTGACCACCCACACGCTCGTGGACCTGCTTGCTCCCGTGGAGTACGAGGAGGAGTATGCCGAGACAGTCCGGCAGGCTGGGGCCGGCTCGTTGCTGCGGCAGGCGTTCGTGGATCGCGACAACCACTGCAACTTCACCCCGGCGGAGAACGTCGCTGCGATCGAAGCCCTGAAGGCTCGGCTCAACACCGGCCGGTGGGGCGACGAGGCGCAGACCCGGCGGCTGCAGCATCGGGCGGAGAACCTCGGGCTGGGCGGCGCGGCATACGTGCCTTTCCAGCCGGGCGAGTTCGTCAACGACCGGGTCTGGCGCGCCGGTCACTAGTCCAGCAGGGCGTCCACGAACGCCGCCGCGTCGAATGGCGCTAGGTCGTCCGGCCCCTCACCAAGGCCGACCAGCTTGACCGGGACGCCCAGCTGGCGCTGCACCGCGACGACGATGCCGCCTTTGGCGGTGCCGTCCAGCTTGGTCAGGACGATCCCGGTCACCGCGACCACCTCACCGAAGACCTTGGCCTGCTGCAGGCCGTTCTGCCCGATCGTGGCGTCGAGGACGAGCAGCACCTCGTCGATGGGGCTCTGCTTCTCGATGACCCGTTTGACCTTGCCCAGCTCGTCCATGAGGTTGGTCTTGTTGTGGAGGCGCCCGGCGGTGTCGATGATGACGACGTCCGCCTCGAGCTCGGTCGCGGCCTTGACCGCGTCGAATGCCACCGCTGCCGGGTCCGCGCCCTCGCGGTCTGCGCGCACCGTGGGCACTCCCACGCGCTCGCCCCAGGTCTGCAGCTGGTCGGCGGCTGCTGCGCGGAACGTGTCGGCGGCGCCGAGCATGACGTCGCGGTCCTCGGCGACGAGCACGCGGGCCAGCTTGCCTACCGTGGTCGTCTTGCCCGTGCCGTTGACGCCTACCACCAGGATCACCGCCGGCCGTCCCTCCGCCCGGGTCGAGGCGACGCGGCGATCCATCGACGGGTCGACCAGAGTGAGCAGGTCCTCGCGCAGCCATCCCCGCACCGTCGCCTCGTCCGTCGCCCCATCCACCTTCACGCGGGTGCGCAGCGAGTCCACGAGCTCCGTCGCCGCCTCGACGCCCAGGTCCGCGGTGATCAGGGTGTCCTCGACGTCCTCCCAGGCTTGCTCGTCCAGCCCACCGCGGGACAGCAGTGCCAGCAGGGCCCGCCCGATTGCGGTGTTGCTCCGTGCCAGGCGAGCCCGCAAGCGGGACAGGCGGCCTCGGGCCGACTCCGGCTTCTCGTATGCCGGTGCGACGGGCTCCCGGACCTCGGGCTCGGTGACTTCGGGTTCGGCGAGCTCTGCGCGGGCCTCAGGCTCGACCGGTGCCTGAGGTGGCGCAGGTGCGGCCTCGGCCTCGACGCTCGGCCCGGCTGCGGCGGTGGAGGGCGCCTGGGCGGCCTCGGCTGGCGGCGCAGGCGCAGCAAGCTCGCGGGTCCGTCCGGAACGCCCCCGAACGAAGCCGACCACCACGGCGACGCCGATGAGCGCGATTCCCACGACGAGCGCGATGATCTGCCAGAGCTGATCGAGCATGCGCCCATCCTGGCACGGTGCGCAGGTGCTGCCGCAGCAGTCCGGAACCCGGACCGGCCAGTTACACGCCCAGCTGCTGGCGGGCTGTGGCGAGGGCGTCCTCCACGAACGCGATCCCGGCCCCCTGGCTGGCATGACCATGGCTCAGCACCGCCAGACGCAGGTCGGTCGTCGGCCCGGATAGTCGCCCCGTGGTGGACACGATCCACCCCTGGCGCGGACGCGGGAGCCACCCGTTCTTCATCGAGGCGACCTCGTCCGGGCCCGCCACGGCGCCCACACCCCAGCGCTGGGACGCGGTGACTTCGTTCATCAGGCTCAGGGCATACCCAGCGCGTTCTGCCGGGAGCCCGGAACCGCCCGCCACCAGCACTCCGAGCAGACGCAGCCGGTCTTCGACACTGGTTGTGGTGAGCCCCCACCGTCCGGACGGGCCCGGGTGCATCGAGGCCATGCCGAGGGAGTCCCACATCGCCGACATGCCAGCCGCTCGCGAGTTGGCCGCCCACAGCGCATCCGCTGCGGCGTTGTCGCTGACCCGGATCATCGACTCGGTCCGGCGCCTCTCCGATGAGGTGAGCTCGCGGCCGGCGCGCTCGGCCCGCATGAGCAGCCCGACGAGCAGGTCGACCTTGACCGTGCTGGCCGTCTCATGCGCCCCGCCCGGGTCATGGATGAAGCGGCGACCCGTGCGGCCGTCTTCGACCCCGACGCCGAACGCAACCTTGGCGCCACGGTTCAACCCGCCCAGCGCGTCCAGCAGCGCCGACTCCCCCGGGAACACCGTCGAAGCGGGCGGCGCCGGTGAGGGGGCAGCCTCAGGCGCCTGTCCCCACAGCGACCGCGGGTCTACCGAGAGTCCCGAACTCCTCGGGTTCGGCACTTCGTCGGTAGCCGGGGCGGTCGACGACTCGGACGAACAGCCCGCCAGCAAGCAGGTGAGCCCGACCAGGGCGCCTTGGGCCGATAGCAGACGCAGCGCGTCTCGGCGTCCCAGGTCGGTCATTCGGCCCAGCGTACCTGCGGGCGGGCCCCGAGGGACGCGGGCACGCCCGCTGCCTTATGGTCCGCCCGTGGACCGGTCCGCCGGTGCGATGGTCGGCGGGACGAGCGAGCTCGACGAGGTCGAGGAGCCCCCGAGATAGGCGGCCCGCACCCGCTCGTCGGAGGCCAGCTCCGCGGGGGTCCCTTCGGCTACCAGCTTGCCGCGGTCCATGACGAGGACCCGGTCGGCGATCGTGAAAGCCGCCCGGACGTTCTGCTCCACCAGCAACACGGCCAGTCCCTTGTCGTCGCGGAGGGTGGCCAAGGCCCGCATGATCTCCCCGACAACCTTGGGGGCCAGGCCCAGGCTCGGCTCGTCGAGAATGACGACCGACGGGTCGGACATCAGGCCGCGTGCGGTCGCCAGCATCTGCTGCTCACCGCCGGAGAGCGCGCCCGCCTGCAGCGCGATGCGGTCCCGCAGTCGCGGAAAAAGGGTCAGCGCCTCCTCCCGGCGCTGCTCCTGACCCCCCGCCTTTCGCCGGTTCCATGCGCCGAGCAGCAGGTTGTCATCGACCGTCAGCGTCGGAAAGACGAGCCGGTTCTCGGGCACGTGGGCCAGTCCCAGCGACGAGATCCGTTCGGCGCCATAGTCCGTCACGTCGTGCTCGCCGAGGCGGACGGTGCCCTTCGTCGGGCGCAACAGCCCGGACACCGCGCGAAGCAGGGTGCTCTTGCCGGCGCCGTTGGCGCCGACCACGGCGACGAGCTCTCCCGGCGAGACATGCAGGCTGATGCCGTGTAGCACCTCCAGTCGGTCGTATGCCGCGTGCAGGCCCTCGACGACCAGGCCCGTGGACACCGACTGCTGGGTCATTCCTCCTCCTGCGGGTCGTCGATGCCTTCGCCGACCGCCGCCTTGGCCGCCGCCTTGACGAGCTGGTCGTCCTGCTCACCTGTTCCGAGGTAGGCCGCGATGACGGCGGGGTCGGCGGTGACCTCTGCCGGGGAGCCCAAGGCGATGAGCTTGCCGTCGTCCAGGACCGCCACCCGGTCGGCAAGTGCCATGACGGCGGCGACGTCGTGCTCCACGAGCAGGACGGTGACCCCGGCCTGCCGGACTTCGCGCAGGAGAGTGGACAGCGCCTCGCGCTCGGCGCCCGACAGCCCCGCCATCGGCTCGTCGAGCAACAGCACCGACGGCTCAAGGGCCAGCGCCCTGGCTACCTCGACCTGGCGCTGCTTGCCGAAGGCGAGATCTGCGATCGGGCGGTCGGTCAGCTCGGTGAGCCCCATGGCGTCGATCGCGCTCCGCGCAGCCGCGTCGATGTTGCGCTCCTCCCCGAACGCCAACGCGAGCATGCCTCGGATGATCCCGGCCCGGCTGCGCAGGTGCCGGGCCACCTTGACGTTGCCCAGGACCGTGGTGCTCTTGAAGGTCTGCAGGTTCTGGAACGTGCGAGTCGCGCCTAGCGACGCGGCGACGTGCGGGCGGGAGCCGGCCACCTCGGTGCCGTGCAGGCGCACCGAGCCCTCGGTCGGCGCAAGAACGCCGGTGATCATGTTGAACGCGGTGGTCTTGCCGGCTCCGTTCGGCCCGATCATCGCGAGGATCTCCCCGGCGTGGACATCCAAGTCGAGTCCCTGAAGTGCGGCCACGCCACCGTAGCGCTTGGTCAGCCCGCGGACCTGCAGGATGATCGTCCCGCGCTGATCCTGGCTGGGGTGAGCGAGCAGCCCGAGCGAGCTCACGGGCGCTTGCTCCTGGGCATCCAGGGGCGGCCCGCTCGGCCGGGACGGCTCGGCGGCCGGCCGCCTGAACCGGCGGGTGGCCATCTGCCACAGCTGGGCCAGGCCACCGGGCAGCAGGATGATGAGCAGGACCAACACCACCCCGAAGCCGATCAGCTGGATCTCACCGCTGGCTGCGGGCAGCACCATCGGGACGAAGTGGCGCAGGGCCTCGTCGAGGACCTGCACGGCGACCGAGCCGATGAGGGCGCCCCAGACCGTCCCGAGGCCGCCGAGCACGACCATCAGCAGCAGCTGGACACTGAGCTCGAAGCCTGCGGCCGAGGGATTGACCACCGTGAGCCAGTGGGCGTAGAAGACACCCGCCAGGCCGGCATACGCGGCCGAGAGCACGAACACGCGAAGGCGCAACGTGAACGTGTTGACGCCGAGGCACTCGGCCGCGACCTCGGAGTCGTTGACCGCACCCAAGGCTCGGCCGGTGCGGCTGCGCACCAGGTTGACAGCGAGCAGCATCCCGATCAGCAGGATTGGGCTGAGCAGCCAGAAGAACTCCTGTGCGGTGTCGTAGACCCGGCCGCCGAACGCGACGAGGGGGATGCCGTAGATACCCGAGGTCGCGCCGGTGATGGCCAGCTCGCGCACCACGACGCCGACGATGATGCCCAGACCCAGGGTGGCCAGCGCAAGGAAGTGGCCGCGCAGCCTCAGCAGCGGCAAGCCGACCAGCAGGGCGACGAGCATCGCCGCCAGCACGGCAATGACAGCCGACAACGGGCCTGGAACGGGGGTCTTGGTCAAGAGCATCGCGTGGGTGTAGGCCCCGATTGCGAAGAACGCGGCCTGTCCCAGGCTGACTTGCCCGGCCAGGCCCATGAGCAAGGACAGCCCGATGGCGGCGATGGCGTAGATCAATGCGTAGACACCGGCGTCGACCATCGCCTGCGGAGCGACCAGGGGGAAGATGGCCAGAACCACCGCCAGGATGACGAACGGCGCCGCCCGCTTGAGGATGGTCATACGCGCACTCCCGCAGAGCTACCGGCGCCCAGGCCAGACGGCCGGTAGAGCAGCACGAGGATGAGGACGATGAAGGCCACCGCGTCCCGGAAACCGGAGCTGACGTAGCCGGCGACGAGGTTCTCCAGCACGCCGAGCAGCAGCCCGCCCGCCATGGCAACCCGGAAGGACACGAGCCCCCCGAGGGTGGCGGCGACAAACCCCTTGAGCCCGAGGGTGAGCCCGGTGTTCCAGCCGCTCAGGTAGATCGGGCTGCCGACGACGCCCGCGACGGCACCGACGAAGCCGGCGACGGCGAAGGCGACCATCGTCGCGGTCCGGGGGGAGATGCCGACGAGACGGGCCGCGACCGGCTGCTCGGCACACGCCCGAAGGGACTTGCCCTGCAGAGTGTGCTCGTAGTACCAGACAACCGCGTAGCCGACGACGGCCGCTGCGCCGAGGACCCAGAGCTCCTGAGCCCGGATGCTGACCCCGCCGACGGTGAAGTCGGAGCCCGGGAACGGTGTCAGCGCGCGCGCCTCGGGGCCCCAGATGAGCAGCATGAGCGCCTTGAGCGCCGTCGATACTCCGAGCGTGAGGATGATGGAGATGAGCGGCAGCTGCCGGCGCATCGCCTCGTATAACGCCACATGGTCACCTGCGGCGATCAGCGCCAGTGAGGGCTCGCCTACGACCTTTGCGGCTGGCGAGTGGATCTGAATTATGAAGCCGTCGGTCGTCATAC
>JBIOUP010000238.1:0-6189 GCA_044867305.1 Dermatophilaceae bacterium | reverse complement strand
TCGTCACGCAGTTTGGCATCGTCCCACCAGAAGGGCCCAGTGGGCTGGTCTGGTTCCAGCCACCCGGTGGCGTCGTGCGGGCTGTCGCTGCGATCATCGGAACTCGTCACGTCCACCTCCGGAAAGCTGCTGTCGATATGCCACCTGCGGGGCCGCCGGGACGGTCCACTCCGGCCGACCAGCGGCCGATCGGCACCGATGACGTCGCGGCGAGTACCGACGCCGAACGACTGCTGGCGCTCGCACTATCCCAGCCCCCGCAGGCCCTGGCAATCGCGAACCGCCTCATCAAGCAAGAGGCGGACCCGGCCCGAAGGTCCGTCGCATACCAAGCAGCCGGGATCGTCATGCGTGACTCCGGCGAGCGCGCGACCGCCGCGCGCTACCTCGAGCACGCTCTCCAGGCAGCCCGCGAGGTGGGCGACCGGACCCGAGTCGCTGACGTTCTGGCGACCATGGGGGTGACGCTCGTCAACAGTGGCCGGACTCGAGCGGGTCTGGCCCGCCTGGACGAAGCCCTGTCGCAGACGCATGGCCTGCAACAGGCGCGGGTCCGGGTCCGGCGCGCACATGCACTCATGGTGCTGGGGCGCCCGCTCGACGCCATGGGCGATCTCAAGCCAGCGCTCGCCACAACCAGGCGTTACCGGGACCGGCTGTGGCAAGGGCGCTGCCAGGTCGTCCGCAGCTGGGCACTCGGGACGTTGGGCAGGCTCGCCGAGGCGGAACGGGCTGCCCACGACGCCGCAACCCTTCTCGCAGCTGTCGGCCAGCTGCATGAAGCGGCGTGGTGTGCCAACAACCTCGCGTACCTCTGCTTCTACTCAGGCAACCTGCCCCGGGCACTGGAGCTGGTGGATGCCGCCGAGCATCGCTTCCAGCAGGCCGGGCACCTGCCCCCGCACTCGGCGGAGACGCGTTGTCGCATCCTGTTGACTGCCGGGCTGGCCCCCGAAGCACTCGAGGCCGCTGTCGGTGCCGCTGCGGACCCAACGGTGCCGCCCTCCATCCGAGCGGAGTTCCTGCTCGTGGCCGCCTCCGCGTCCCTGGCGCTCGGAGACACCGAACGCTCGATCGCCTTGGCCGACGATGCCGTCGCGGCGTGCTCGGCGCAGCAGCGTCGTGGCTGGCTGGCTCGGGCCCGGTTCGTCAAGGCGCAGACGGCCTGGGGCGTGGGAGCGGGCAACGCGCGTGACCTGGATCGGGCAGCCCGCTTGGCTGAAACGCTGACCCAGCAGCGAGCCCCCGAAGCACCGCTGGCTCACCTGCTCGCCGGACGGCTTGCCCTCCGGCTCGGTGGCCGAGCCCGAACCGCGGAGCGAGAGCTGCTCGCTGCGGCGAAGGCCCGGCATACCCGCGGCCCCGCGCTCACCAGGTCGACCGGATGGCTCGCCCACGCCCTCAGATGTGCCGACAGAGGCGACACCCCCGGATTGTTGCGCGCCTGCCGACATGGTCTGGACGCTCTCGATGAGTACCGGATCGCCTTCGGGGACACTGAGCTACGCGCACTGGCCAGTGACCAAGGCCGAGAGCTCGCCGACCTCGCGGTGTCGACCGCCGCCAGGTGGCGGGGCCCCCGCGAGCTGCTGTGGTGGTCGGAGCGATGGCGCGCCACTGCGCTCAGCTCGACACCGGTCCATCCACCCGAGGACCCCGCGCTGGCCGCAGCCCTGGCGGGGGCGCGGGACGCCGGGGCACGTCTGGCAGATCCGGACGCGGACGCCGCCACAGTCGCTCGCGCTGCGCGCGACCGGAGCCGCCACGAAGCAGATGTCCGACGGCGTACCCGACAGCTTGCCGGCAACGCCCCTTCGTCAGCAGGCGTCGCCGTGGCCGACCTCGTCGCGGCGATCGGCTCGGATGCGCTCGTCTCGCTCGTCGATGTACGCGGCTGCTTGTATGCCGTGCTCGTGACCAACGGCCGGGTCACGCGGCACGAGCTAGGACCGTCATCGATCGCCTTGCGGGAGAGCGAGTTCGCGCGCTTCTCGCTGCGGCGTACGGCATACGGGCGGGCGAGCGACCTCACCAGGGTAGGGGCCGTCGCCCAAACGGCGTTGCTCGGCGGGTTGGCGGCTCAGCTGCCGGAACGGGTCGTCCTCGTTCCGCCCGCCGCGCTGCACGCGACGCCCTGGGGCCTGCTGCCGGCCTTCGCCGAGACGCGGCTGTCGGTGGCGCCGTCTGCACGGCTGTGGCTGCATGCTCGAGCCCGGCCCACGCCGCGCACCCGCAAGGTGGCGATCGTGACGGGGCCGGGGCTGAGCTCGGGGGCGAGCGAGGCGACCAGAGTCAGCGCGTCATATGCCCGTGCGACCGTCCTGTCGGGCGGCCAGGCGACCGTCGCGGCGACGGTCCCCGCCGTCGAGGGTGCGCGGCTTGCGCACATCGCGGCCCACGGCTCGTTCCGCGCCGACGCGCCGATGTTCTCGTCGCTGCAGCTGGCCGACGGCCCGCTCTACATCTACGACCTGGACCGGCTGCGCCACCCCCCGCACACGTTGATCCTGTCCGCGTGCGACGCAGGAGACACGGCGGCAGTCGGGGTCGACGAGGGCCTTGGGCTGGTCACCAGCCTGCTCGGCCTTGGCACCAGCGCCGTCCTGGCCAGCGTCGTACCGGTCAACGACGAAGCGACGATCCCGGTCATGGCTGTGGTGCACGGCCGGCTGGCCGCGGGCGAGGACCTTCCGGCTGCCCTGCGCCAGGCGCGGGTCCAGACCCGAAACGACACCACGGCATACGCAACCGCGGTGTCCTTCACGGCGTGGGCGCCCTAGCGACCCTGCTCAGTTCGCGAGGTTGACCCAGTCGGTGGTGACGTCGACGCCCGTCGTGAGGACGCGGAACCGCACCAGGCGCGCCGGCACCTCGTCGAAGCCGAACCGGCCGAACTCGTCGAGGGCCGAGCGCAGGACATCGCCCCGGGCCGCCTCGATCTCCACTCTCGCCTCCCCCTCGGTCTCCAGCCCTTCCACGACGCCGATCAGCTCGCGCCGCGTGTCGATGTGCGACACCTGGATCTCGATGAAGACACCGCCGACCTGGAAGGTGAGCAGCCGCGGGTCTGCGCTCGCTGACCGGACCAGCTCGCGCTGCAGGGTGGAGTCCGAGACGAGCTCGGCAAGCTCGGCGTCGACTCGACGCACGGAGAACGCAGCCCGCCCCATCTCACGCAGGTAGTCCGGCTCCGGGTCGAGCGTCTCGACCACCCGGCGCAACATGGTCAGCAGCGCTACGTCGCTCGGGGTGAGGTCATCGGTCATGGTGGCTCCCCTCGAGGTTCAAGCCGAAATCGTACTCGGACTCGGCGAGCAGGCCACGAAGCTGGCCAAGACATCGGCCGCGGGTCGGCCCGATCGAGCCCACCGGCATACCCAGCCTGGTGGCCACCTCGGAATATGACGGGCACTCCGGAGCCATGAGCACGCGCAGCAGTCGTTGGCAGCGCTCCCCGAGACGGCGGTAGGCCTGCCAGAGGGCGGCGTCGCGCTCGTCGAGGAGCAACGCTGCGTCCAGGGCCGGCAGATCAGGCGCCTCCTGGTCGAGGACGTCGACATCCTCGACGGGGAAGTCGCGTGCTTTGGTCCGCAGCAAGCGGATCGCCTGGCGGCGGGCGGTGGTCAGCAGCCAGCCCGGGAGGGCTTCGGGGTCCTGCAGGCTGTTGATCGACTCGACGAGCCGAAGCCACGTGCCCTGCACGGCGTCCGCAGCGGCGTTGTGCTCCAGGCGGTAGGAGCGTGCCACGGCCCAGAGCAGTGCGCTGAACCGAGCCACGATCTCGTCCCACGCCGCCTGCTCGCCCGCGCGGGCTCCGGCGACGAGCTCGGTCAAGCTGGGCCCACGCTCCATGCAACGACCTCGATCCCTCGGCGCGGTGCCAGTATTGCGCGAGGTTGGGGCCAGGGGCATGAGCCGTCCGATCTTCGGGTACGCGCCGGCCGCGGTGCGCGCGGCGACCCGGCACGCTCGGTCCATGGGTGCCTCGAGGCACATGTCGGCGCTCATCAACGGTAGGACGAGCGAGCGGCGAGCCTGATACATGTATGCCGTTGCGCGCCTTGTGAGCCGCCACACACCGGGTCAAGCGGCTCACAGCCAGCCGTTCTCCTCGGCTATCCGCACGGCGTCCGCGCGGTTGCGCGCGTTGGTCTTGCCGATCGCGGCCGACAGATGGTTGCGGACAGTTCCTTCGGACAGGAACACCATCGACGCGATGTCGCTGACGCTGCCGCCCTCGCGCGCAGCCCGAAGCACTTCGGTCTCCCGGGCGGTCAGTGGTGACTCCCCGACCGTCATGCTGTCCGCGGCCAGTACCGGGTCCACGACTCGCAGCCCCGAGTGCACCCGACGGACTGCGTCGGCGAGCTGCCGCGCAGGAGTGTCCTTCACGACGAACCCGCTCGCCCCAGCGACCAGCGCCCGCTTCAGAAAGCCCGGCCGACCGAACGTCGTCACGATGAGCACTTTGGTCTGCGGTAGAGCCGACCGAAGAGCTCGAGTGGCCTCGATGCCGTCCAGCCCGGGCATCTCGACGTCGAGGAGGGCGACGTCGGGCCGCACCCGCTGGGCCATCGGGACCACCTCGTCCCCACGAGCCACCTCACCGACCACGGTCATGTCGGACTCCAGGTCGAGCAGGGTCGCCAGAGCACCTCGCACCAGGGCCTGGTCATCGGCGAGCAGCAGCCTGATCGTCATGTCCCAGAATCATGCTCGTGAGTTGGCTGCCCGGTCGGGTGCCCAGGCATGCTCCTGACTGTCGCGATCATCGCCGAGCGCTGGACCCACCACGGTCAGACTGAAGCCACCCGACGGTTGCGTCTGCGTCACAACGCGTGCGCCGATCGTTGCGGCCCGCTCCCTCAGGCCGTTCAGGCCGTGGCCAGCTTCACCGGTGACACGCCGCGCGTCGAGAGCACCGCGCCCGTCGTCTGCGACAGTCACGCGGTGCGGTGTCAGTGTGACAGTGCAGTGCCGGGCAGCGCTGTGCCGGACGACATTGGTGACGCCTTCGCGCACCGTCCAGGCGAACAGCTCCCGAAGCGGTGTTGCCACCTCGTCGGTCGAGCCCGGCAGGTCGGCGTCGATGCCAGCGGCCTCCAGCGCCGCCTTCGCCCGGCTGATCTCTGCCGGCAGGCTGAGCTCTCGGTAGCCGTCGACCGTGCGGCGCACGTCGGCTAGTGCGTCACGGGCGAGGCGCTGCAGGTCCGACAGCTGCGCCTTGGCGCGTTCGGGGCTGGCGTCGATCAGCCGCTCGGCCAACTCGGCCTTGACGGCGATGACGGTGAGAGAGTGACCCAGCAGGTCGTGCAGGTCGCGGCCGAGGCGCGCCCGCTCCTGCCCGACCAGTAGCTGGGCGTTCTCGTCCTTGGCCCGAAGCAGCTCCATGTTTCGGCGCAGCGCCTGCCACATCCCCCACATGGCGAAAGTGGCCAGGGCAACCGACAGCCAGATGCCTGCGGCGTCTTGCCAGCCAGGCACCAACCGGGCCATGGCTTCCGCGGCCACCGCCAGTCCGCCCGCCAGCGGGATCGCCCAGCGCTGGGGCAGGAGCGTCACTGCCGCAACGGCGATGTACACGGCCGACCCGAGCCCGTCGGCGTGCAACGTCGCCACCATGACCGCCGCCAAGGCGAAGAGCCCGATGAGCATCCACACGTTGCTTCGTTGTACCGATGCCCATCCGGCCCCCGAGCGGCGCATCGGGCGGGACCACTTGAAGATGCAGACGTACAGGGCCCCGAAGCCAAGCACGGCGGCCATCCCAACCCAGCCGGCCAACGCCCCGCGCTCGTCCCAGGCCCGCTGTAGGGCCGGCAGCAGGAAGATCAGCCAGACGCCAGCGGCAGCCGCGCCGAAGAGGCCGAACCGCTTGTCGTACCGATCCACTGCCGCTGCCGCCGGGTCAGGCATGCTCACGACGCTACTCCGTTCGCGGCTGTCAGACCCGGGCCGTGTCCTTGCGGAAGCGCCAGACAGCGCCGGCGCTGAACAGCGCGAGCCAGACGACGACATTGACGATCCACGTCCACTGCACGTCCTGTCCGGTCAGCGGGGCGTGCGCCAGCTGGGACACGCCGTACATCGGGGTCCATCGCGCTATGGCCTCCAGGACGCTGCCCTCCTGAAGCGGGACGAACAGTCCGCCCCCGAAGGCGAGCACCGCCAGAGCCGGGCCGATGAGCT
>JBIOUP010000237.1:0-27965 GCA_044867305.1 Dermatophilaceae bacterium | reverse complement strand
CAACAAGTTCGCCTCGCTCAACACGGCCGTGTGGTCGGGCGGGTCGTTCATCTACGTCCCGCCGGGAGTCCACGTCGACATCCCGCTGCAGGCCTACTTCCGGATCAACACCGAGAACATGGGCCAGTTCGAGCGGACGCTGATCATCGCCGACGAGGGCTCGTACGTGCACTACGTCGAGGGCTGCACGGCGCCGATCTACTCGTCCGACTCGCTGCACAGCGCGGTCGTCGAGATCATCGTCAAGAAGAACGCCCGGGTGCGATACACGACCATCCAGAACTGGTCGAACAACGTCTACAACCTGGTGACCAAGCGAGCCACCGCCGCCGAGGGCGCGACCATGGAGTGGGTCGACGGCAACATCGGGTCCAAGGTCACCATGAAGTACCCGGCCGTCTACCTGCTCGGGAGGCACGCCAAGGGCGAGACGCTGTCGATCGCCTTCGCCGGCGAGGGCCAGCACCAGGACGCCGGCGCCAAGATGGTGCACGCCGCGCCGCAGACCTCCAGCTCGATCATCTCCAAGTCGGTGGCCCGCGGCGGCGGCCGCACGTCCTACCGCGGCCTGGTCCAGGTCCTGGAAGGGGCCACGGGCAGCCGCTCGACGGTGCGCTGCGACGCGCTGCTCGTCGACACGGTGAGCCGCTCGGACACCTACCCCTACGTCGACGTCCGCGAGGACGACGTGCAGATGGGCCACGAGGCGACGGTGTCCAAGGTCAGCGAGGACCAGCTCTTCTATCTCATGTCCCGGGGCATGGCCGAGGAAGAGGCCATGGCGATGATCGTCCGCGGCTTCATCGAGCCGATCGCCCGCGAGCTGCCCATGGAGTACGCCCTCGAGCTCAACCGCCTCATCGAGCTGCAGATGGAAGGAGCCGTCGGCTGATGCCGCTGCTGGAGAAGGCAACTCGTTCGACCGAAGGTATGCCGGGTGCTCGCGCGCACAGCGACGGCGCACCCGTGGTGCCCAAGCAGTCGCGGGCCGAGCGCACTACCTCCTTCGACCTCGCCGACTTCCCGGCGCCGAGCGGACGTGAGGAGGAGTGGCGGTTCACCCCGGTCGACCGGCTCGGTCCGCTCCTGCGGGACACCCCCTCAGGCGCGCACCTGGCGTGGGACACCGAGCTTCCGCAGGGCGTGACGCTGCAGCGCATCACGGCCGAACAGGCGCGGTCATTGGACGTGCCCGCTCCCGCCGATCGCTCCGCTGCGCTTGCCATCGCCCACTCCGAGGGGGCCATGCGCCTGGACATCCCCAACGCCGCCGTCCTGACCGACCCGGTGCGAATCCGCCTGGTGGGCAGCCACTCCGAGCGGGTGTGGGGCCACCTGGTCGTCACCGTAGGCCGGCACGCCAAGGCTGTTGTCGTCCTCGAGCACGAGGGCACTGCGCGGTTCTCGGAGGTCGTCTCGGTGCTCGTGGGCGACGGGGCGGACCTCACGGTCGTCGGTGTCCAGGAGTGGGCCGACGACACCTTGCATCTGGGCCAGCACGACGTCGTGGTGGGTCGCGACGCGTCGGTCCGGCACATCTCGGTGACCCTCGGGGGCGCCATCGTGCGGTTGTGCACCAACGTGCGGTATGCCGGGCCCGGCGGGCGCTTCGAAGCGTACGGCGTGTACTTCGCCGACGCCGGCCAGCACCTGGAGCACCGCCTGTTCGTCGACCACGAGCCCGCGCACTGCCGCAGCCACGTCGAGTACAAGGGCGCCCTGCAGGGCGACACCGCCCACACGGTCTGGATCGGCGACGTCCTGATCCGGGCGAGCGCCGAAGGCACCGAAACCTACGAGGTCAACCGCAACCTCGTGCTCACCGACGGGGCCCGTGCCGACTCGGTGCCCAATCTCGAGATCGAGACCGGCGAGATCATCGGGGCCGGGCACGCCTCGGCCACTGGAAGATTCGACGACGAGCAGCTGTTCTACCTCCAGGCCCGCGGCATCCCGGAGGCCGAGGCTCGGCGGCTGGTTGTGCGAGGCTTCTTCGCCGACGTCATCAACCGCATCCCGATCGCCGAACTGCAGGGTCACCTCATGCACGCGGTCGAGCGCGAGCTCTCAGGTGTCGAAATGCTGGAGGCGACGGCGTGACCGACGTCAGCACCACGGCATACACGAAAGTCTGCGCGCTCGAGGACCTCACTCCGGACATCCCGGCGGCCGCGGACGTCGACGGGACCATCGTGGCGCTCGTGCGCACGGTGACCGACAGCGGCGACGTCGTGTATGCCGTGAACGACACGTGCACGCACGCCAACGTCTCGCTGTCCGAGGGCGAGGTCGACGGCTGCACCATCGAGTGCTGGCTGCACGGTTCGCGCTTCGACCTGCGCACCGGCGAGCCCACCGGCCCGCCAGCGACCGTCCCGGTCGCCACCTACCCAGTGAAAGTCGAGTCAGGCGACGTGTTTATCAGTGTCGCCCAGGAGAACTGATGACCACCCTCGAAATCCGTAACCTCCATGTCAGCGTCGACACCGAGGAGGGCGCGAAGGAGATCCTCCGTGGCGTCGACCTCACGGTCCGATCCGGCGAGATCCACGCGATCATGGGCCCGAACGGCTCGGGCAAGTCGACGCTGGCCTACTCCATCGCCGGTCACCCGAAGTACCGGGTCACCGACGGAACCGTCACGCTCGACGGCGAGGACGTCCTGGCGATGAAGGTGGACGCACGGGCCAGAGCCGGGCTGTTCCTGGCCATGCAGTACCCCGTCGAGGTCCCGGGCGTCACCGTCTCCAACTTCCTGCGCACCGCCAAGACGGCGATCGACGGGCAGGCCCCCAAGCTGCGCACCTGGGTCAAGGACGTCAAGGCCGCCATGGACGCCCTGAAGATCGACCCGGCCTTCGCCGAACGCAACCTCAACGAGGGGTTCTCCGGTGGCGAGAAGAAGCGCCACGAGGTGCTCCAGCTGGAGCTGCTGCGCCCCAAGATCGCCCTGCTCGACGAGACCGACTCGGGCCTGGACATCGACGCGCTGCGCGTCGTCAGCGAGGGAGTCAACCGGGTGCACGCGAGCACTGACGTCGGCGTGGTGCTCATCACCCACTACACGCGCATCCTGGGCTACATCAAACCCGACTTCGTCCACGTCTTCGTCGACGGGCGCTTCGTCGAGGAGGGCGGTCCCGAGCTGGCCGACCGGCTCGAGGCCGAGGGCTACGACCGCTTCCTTACCACAGCCTGAGGGGTTCGACATGAACGCGCGTCCGTTCACCGCCGAGGAGCTGGCCCGCATCCGGGCCGACTTCCCCATCCTCACCCGCACCGTGCGCCACGACCGGCCGCTGGTCTACCTCGACAACGGGGCCACCTCGCACAAGCCGCGCCAGGTCCTCGATGCCGAGCGGGGCTTCTACGAGCGGGTCAACGCGGCCGTGCACCGGGGCGCCCACGAGCTGTCCGAGCAGGGCACGGACGCGTACGAAGCGGCCCGCACGACGATCGCCGCGTTCATCGGCACGCAGCACGACCAGATCGTCTTCACCCGCAACGCGACCGAGGCGCTCAACCTGGTCGCTTATGCCTTCTCCAACGGCGCAGCTGGCGGGGGCGGCGGTATGCCGGGTGGCCGGTTCACCATCGGGCCGGGCGACGAGATTCTCATCACCGAGATGGAACACCACGCCAATCTCGTGCCCTGGCAAGAGCTTTCCCGCCGCACCGGCGCCACGCTGCGCTGGGTGCCGGTGACCGAGGACGGTGAGCTCGACCTCACCGGCCTGGACGCCCTGCTCACCGAGCGCACCAAGGTCTTCGCGTTCACGCACGTCTCCAACGTCGTCGGCACCATCAACCCGGTGCGGCAGCTGGCCGACCGGGCCCATGCCGTCGGGGCCATCGTCGTGCTCGACGCGTGCCAGTCGGTGCCGCACCTGCCGATCGACGTGACCGAGCTCGGCGTGGACCTGCTCGCCTTCTCCGGCCACAAGATGTTCGGGCCGCTGGGCGTCGGGGTGCTGTGGGGCCGGGCGGAGGTCCTCGACGAGATGCCCGTGTTCCTCACCGGAGGCTCGATGATCGAGACGGTGACCATGCAGGGGTCGACGTACGCGCCGGTCCCGCAGAAGTTCGAAGCCGGGGTGCCCGTCGCGGCGCAGGCCGTGGGGCTCGCTGCAGCGTGTGACTACCTCACCGGCCTGGGTATGCCGCGCGTGCACGCGCACGAGCAGGCACTCGTGGCCCGGCTGCTGGACGGGCTGGCCGAGCGGCCCTGGGTGCGGGTCGTGGGCCCGCCGGACGCCGCCGCTCGCGGGTCGGTCCTCTCGTTCACCGTCGAGGGGGTCCATCCGCACGACGTGGGCCAGATCCTGGACGACCAGGGCGTCGCGGTCCGGGTCGGCCACCACTGCGCCTGGCCGCTGCACCGGGCGCTCGGCCCGCTGGCGACGACGCGGGCCAGCTTCGCGGCATACAACACACCACAGGAGATCGACACCATGCTCGCCGCCCTCGACCGGGTGCCGGCGGTGTTCGGGCTGGAGGTTCCCGTGTGATGGACCTGTACCAGCAGATCATCCTCGACCACTATAAGGACCCGCACGGTGCGGGCTTGCGCGAGCCGTACGACGCCCAGGCCTACCACGTCAACCCCATGTGCGGCGACGAGGTGACCTTGCGGGTAGCGGTCGACGGCATCGGCGGCGACGCGGTCGTGCAGGACGTCTCGTATGCCGCACAAGGCTGTTCGATCTCGGTGGCGTCCACCTCCGTGCTCGCCGAGGAGGTCACCGGGCACACCGTGGACGAGGCATTGGACACCTACGCCGCCATGAAGGCGATGCTCACCTCGAAGGGCAAGGACCCCGGCGACGAGGAGCGCCTCGGCGACGGGGTTGCGTTCGCCGGCGTCGCGAGGTACCCCGCCCGCGTCAAGTGCGCGCTGCTCGGCTGGGCGGCTTTCCACGACGCGCTCATCCGCGCCGGCGTCGACGCCAGCGCTCTGACATCCGACAGGAGTCCCACATGACCGAGACCACCAGCCCTCCCGCTAACGTCGCCGACGTCGAGGAGGCGCTGCGCGACGTCGTCGACCCGGAGCTGGGCATCAACGTCGTCGACCTGGGGCTCGTCTACGGCATCACGGTCGACGCGAACGCCCACGCCGTCATCGACATGACGTTGACGTCGGCGGCCTGCCCGCTCACCGACGTCATCGAGGACCAGACCGAGGCCGCGCTCGGCGGGCTGGTCGCCTCACACCGGATCAACTGGGTGTGGATGCCGCCCTGGGGGCCGGACAAGATCACCGAGGACGGGCGCGAACAGCTGCGGGCTCTGGGCTTCAACCTGTAGTTGGGCTGCACTCGAGCCGCTGCGCCGGGCCGGCGGGCGACGGGAATCACGCGCCCCGCGCGGGCCGGTCCGCCCCGAACTAACTAGCATGACGTCATGAGCGAGAACCTGCGGATCGAGCAGCTGCCCGAGCAGGAATGCTGGGACATGCTCGACCGAGCGCGCTTCGGGCGGCTGGCCATGGCCCCCATGGGCGACCCGGACATCTTCCCCGTCAACTTCCTCGTCGACGGCTCCACCTTGCTCATGCGCACTGCCGCCGGCACCAAGTTGGCCGACATCGTCGTCAACTCCGCCGTGGCCGTCGAGAGTGACGGGATCGACGGTGACGTGGCCTGGTCGGTGATCGCCAAGGGCCGGGCCAGGATGGTGAGCTCGTTCACCGAGATCTACGCCAAGGACGAGAAGCACCTGGAGAGCTGGCTGCCCACCGACAAGCCGATCTACGTCGAGATCACCGTGGAGAGCATCTCGGGGCGAAGGTTCTTCCGCGGCGAAGCGATGTAGCGCCGCGGGCTGTTCGCTCAGCGGCAGTTGTTCCAAGGCAGCGGTTGTTGTCCAAGGCGGCGGTTGTTGTCCAAGGCGGCGGTTGTTGTCCTAGGCGGCGGTTGTTGTCCAAGGCGGCAGTTGCCGGCCTGGGCGGCAGCTATTTCCGCCGCGTTGCCACCGCAACTGCCGCCTTGCCACCCAGCTCTCGAGGCCGCGAACCCGCTCAGACGCTCGCGCCCTTGCTACCGATCTCTCGAGGCCGCGAACCCGCTCAGACGCTCGCCACTCCGAACGTGTTGCACTGGTTGATGTCACCGGTCTGGTAGCCGGTCATGAACCACCGCTGACGGGCCTCACTCGACCCGTGCGTCCACGTCTCCGGGGTGACCCGACCCTGGGTGGACTGCTGGATCCGGTCGTCACCCACCGCTGAGGCGGCAGAAAGCGCGGACTGGATGTCCTGGGCGGAAACCGGCTTGAGGAAGGTCGTGCCGTTCGCGTCGCGGGTCTCGGAGGCGTGCTTCACCCACGTGCCGGCGAGGCAGTCCGCCATCAGCTCCAGGCGCACCGACCCGGACTGGGCACCCTGTGGGTCCTGCTGGGCGCGGCTGAGCAGCCCCAGCTGGTCCTGGATGTGGTGGCCGTACTCGTGGGCGATGACGTATTCCTTGGCCAGGTTGCCCTGGTCGGCACCGAAGCGGTTGCGCAGCTCCTGGAAGAAGGACGCGTCGATGTAGACCTTGCCGTCCAGCGGGCAGTAAAACGGCCCGACCTGGTTGGACGCCGTGCCGCACTGCGACTGCGTCGCCCCTGAGTAGATCACCGTCTTCGCCGGCGTGTAGCGCTTGCCGTACTGCGGCAGCAGCTGCGCCCAGTACGCCTGGGCGCTGTTGACCGTGGCGATGACGAGGCACTCGTCGTTCTTGTTGGCGTCGGCACCGGTCTTGCACTGCGTGAAGCCGGCGTTGGACTGCTGGCCGCCCGGCTCGACCTGACCGGGGTCCAGCGGGCTGCTCTGGCCGGAAACCGATTGGTCGGAGGACTGGGTGTTGCCGCCGCTGATGACGTTGCCCCCGAACACCAGCATGAGGATGAGCAGGATGAGCCCGCCGATGCCGCCGCCAACCTGCAGTCCGCCCGGGAAGCCGCCACCGCCGGAGCGGCCTCCGCTTTCCACCTGCGAGGTGTCGAGCTGGACGTTCTCGTTGAAGGTCATTGGTCTGCCCCACTCAGATCAGTTGTCCCGCAAGCAGCACCGCTGCCCGGTGCAGTCACCTTAACCCCGGCGGCAGGGTCAGGCGATGACGACGGCGTCGGCGTGCAAGGTGGTATGCCGGACGCGCACCGACAGCGTCTGGCCAACCTCAGGGGGAGTCACCCCATCGGGCACATGGAGCAGGCTCACCTGCATGTGCGGCGGCTCGACGAACCACGCCAGGCGAGCGTCGACCAGGAAGGGGGACCGTACCCTGCCGGCTGCCTCCAGCATCCCCTCGGCGACGGCGATGGCCCGTTGGCGCGCGGTGGCCGCGGGCGTCGGGGCCTCCAGGGCCACCCCATGGGCGGTGCCGCCGCTCACGACGACCAGATGCCCCTTGCGCAGCCGCCGCCGGCGGTAGCCAGCCCGGTCCCCGTCGCTGACCGCTCGCACGTCGAGCACGTGCGCCCGCACGCTGAGGGCACCCTCGTCGCCGAGCCACAACGCAGTGCCGACTCGGGGCCGGAAAACCTGGTCCGAGTGAGCCGTCCGCACTGCGCCAAGCTCATGCGGCGTCACATGGGAGAGAAACCAGGTGGTGACACTGGGCACGTCCGCGACCCAGCGCTCGACCTCCGCCACGTGGCCCGATCCAAGTGGCAGATGCAAAGTGGCGCCGACGACCTCGGCGCCCAAGGGGTCGGCGAGCAGCGCGCGCAGGGAGGCGGCCGGCATACCGTGGCGGTTCATCGAGCTGAGCCCCTCGAGAACCACCCGAGCGGCAGGGCTGTGTGACAAGAGGTTCCGCAGGTCAGCAGCGGACGTCACAGTGTGCACCAGGGAGCCGGCGCCGAGGCAGGCCAGCCCACTGTGGATCGCCGCCCGGTACGGCTCCAGGACGAGCACGTCACCCGGGAACTGGGCGAGGAACGGCGCCGACTCGAGGTAGGTGCCCACGGCGACCATGTCGACGCCGGCTGTTTCGCTCAGGCGCACGCACTCGGCCAGCAGCCTGTCCATGCCCAAGCCGTAGCCGTTGCCCTTCGCCACGGGCACCAGACCTGGCATCCCCTCGATCGTTCGGGCGAGGTGGTCCCGCCACCGGGCGGCGTCGACCTGAAGGACCAGGCTCATCCGCGCCGCCGCAGATAGAGGTCGAACGCCGCATACAGCGCGCGGTTGATCGGCAGGTCCCACTCACCGACGTACTCGACGGCCTCGCCACCCGTGCCGACCTTGAACCGGATCAGCCCCAGGTGCGGGTCCTCCTCGGCGATGGTGTCGGTGATCCCGCGCAGGTCGTAGACATCGGCCCCGGCAGCGACCGCGTCACGCATCATCTGCCACTGCACGGCCGTCGAGCCCTGCACCTCGCGCCGGGCGCTCGTGGACGCGCCGTACGAGTACCAGGCATGCCGACCCACGCGCACCCACGTCGTCGCGGCGACCCGCTCGCGTGACCCGTCACCGTCGCAGTGGTCAGCCAGGTAGAGGCGGATCCGGTCGGGGTCCTCGGCGAGCATCTCGGTGAACATGCGCTCGAAGTACTCCAGCGGACGGGCCGTGAAGTGGTCGCGGGCGGCAGTCTCGAGATAGATGCGGTGGAAGTCGCGCAGGTCGGCTGGGCCGCCGCGGCTCACCTCGACACCGGCTTTGGTCGCCTTTTTGATGTTGCGGCGCCACAGCTGGTTGAGCCCGGCGAGCAGGTCGGCCTCGGTGCGGCCCGCCAGCGGCAGCTGGAAGACGAACTGCGGCTGGCCGGAGGCGAACCCGCCCTCGGCGGCGAGGTGTCGGAAGCCGAGACGGCGCAAGGTGACAAGCAAACCCGTGCCGGTCGCCTCCACGGCGTCGGGTCGCACCTGGGTCAGCGAGCGTACGGCGGGGTCGGCAATGGCGTCCTTGACGGTCGCAGCCGACCAGCGGTTCACCACGACGGGCGGCCCGACGCGCAGGGCAAACGCCCCGTGGGCCTTGACGTGATCGCGCAGGGCGAGCAGCGCCTCAGCGGCCACCGCCTGGTCGGACCAGTCGCAGGCCGGTCCCTCGGGCAGGTAGGCCAGGTACCGCTTGAGCCGGGGCAGCTGGCGATAGAGCACGAGGCCGGCGCCGAGCAGCGTGTGCGGTGCCTCGACGGCATACCAGCCGAGCGACTCGTGCCCCCAGTCGGTCTTGACCCGCCCCCACGCCGGTGTCTGCAGGAAGCTGACGGACGGCTGCCCACGCACGAACGCCAGATGCTCGTCCGCGCTGATGCTGCGGACGGCGATGTGGCTCACGCTGGGTCACGCTACCGAACGGTTAAGGTATGCCGTGATCGTCGCCACCGGGGTGCAGCTGCGGGCGGGTGCCCGACTACTGCTGCAGGACGCCACGCTGCGGGTCGGCCCGGGTGACCGGATCGGGCTGGTCGGGCGCAACGGCGCCGGGAAGACGACCCTGACGCGGGTGCTGGCCGGCGAGGCACTGCCCGCCGCCGGCTCGGTGACCCGCACTGGAACAGTCGGTTACCTACCACAGGACCAACGCACCGGTGACCTCGACACGGTGGCCGGCGATCGGATCCTCTCGGCACGTGGACTGGACGCCACCGTGCGCGACCTGCGTGCCACTGAAAAGCGGATGGCCTCCGAGGACGAGCGCCAGCGGGAGCGCGCACTGCGCAAGTACAGCCGGCTCGACGCCGAGTTCACCGCTGCGGGAGGGTATGCCGCCGAGTCCGAGTCGGCGCGCATCGCCGGGTCGCTCGGGTTGGGCGAGCGGGTCCTGAGCCAGCCGCTGCGGACCCTCTCGGGCGGCCAGCGCCGGCGGGTCGAGCTGGCCCGCATCCTCTTCTCCGGGGCGCAGACGCTGTTGCTCGACGAGCCGACCAACCACCTGGACGCGGACTCCGTCGCCTGGCTGCGGGAGTACCTTCGTGGCTTCGGCGGCGGCCTCGTGGTCATCAGCCACGACGTGGCGATGCTCGACACGGTCGTCACCAAGGTCGTGCACCTGGACGCCAACCGGGCCGCGCTCGACGTCTACAACGTTGGCTGGAAGGACTACCTGCAGCAGCGGGAGACCGACGAGCGCCGGCGGCACCGCGAGCGGGCGAACGCGCAGAAGAAGGCGGCCGCCTTGCACGCCCAGGCCGACAAGATGCGGGCCAAGGCGACCAAGGCGACCGCGGCGCAGAACATGGCTCGGCGTGCTGACCGGCTGCTGGCCTCCGTTGAGCCCGAACGCGCCCACGACAAGGTCGCCAAGCTTCGCTTCCCGGACCCGGCGCCCTGTGGGCGCACGCCGCTGGCCGCAACGGGCCTGTCGCGCTCGTACGGGTCGCTGGAGGTGTTCACCGATGTGGACCTGGCGATCGACCGTGGCTCCCGGGTGGTCGTGCTGGGCCTCAACGGGGCGGGCAAGACGACCTTGCTGCGCCTGCTCGCCGGGATCGACGAACCCGACACGGGCGAGGTGCGGCCCGGGCACGGCCTCAAGTTCGGCTACTACGCCCAGGAGCACGAGGGCCTGGACATCGAGCGCACCGTCCTGCAGAACATGCGAACCGCGGGTCCGGACCTCGGCGAGACCGAGGTCCGCACAGTACTGGGGTCGTTCCTCTTCTCCGGCGACGACGTGGACAAGCCCGTCCGGGTGCTCTCCGGTGGGGAGAAGACCCGGCTGGCGCTCGCGACCCTCGTGGTCTCCTCGGCGAACGTCCTGCTGCTGGATGAGCCGACCAACAACCTCGACCCGGCCTCGCGAGAGGAGATCCTCGGCGCCCTGCGCAGCTACCAGGGGGCGGTTGTCCTCGTCACTCACGACGAGGGCGCGGTCGAAGCGCTCGAGCCCGAGCGCGTGCTGTTGCTGCCTGACGGCGTCGAGGACCTGTGGAGCGAGGACTACCGCGACCTGGTGGCTCTGGCATGAGCCGGCCCGACCGCAGGCCGGTGGCCAGCGCAACGCAGGGGACCCACCGATTTCCCAAACGACCACCGGGTCCGGTGCTCATTCTGGAATTTGGTATGTGCCCTGTAAACAAAGTGACGGATCGTGACTTCTGAGACTGTCCGGCAGGTGCGCTGATGCGCGGTGGCTCGGCGCGCGATAGCGCGGCGCGCGGGGGCCTGTCCAGCTTGTTTCCCCGGTTCTCCCGATGGATGTACCGCGACGGCCACCCCAACCTGCTGGCCCGCGCGATGAACCGGCTCGCCGCGTGGCAGTACGCCGCCGGGCTGTTCACCATGGGCGGCCGTGCGGTGACCCTCGAGGTCAAGGGCCGCCGCAGCGGCAAGGCGGTGGCATTCCCGCTGGTGCTCGTCGCCTACGAGGGCGAGCGCTACCTGGTGTCGATGCTCGGCAAGGAGGTCAACTGGGTGCACAACGTCCGCGCCGCGAACGGTCACGCGGTGCTTCGGCACGGCAACCCGACCGACGTGGTCCTGCTCGAGGTGCCCGCGACCGAGCGGGCCCCCATTCTGCAGCGGTACCTACAGCTCGCGCCGGGCGGCCGGCCGCACTTCCCGGTGAGCCGGCACGCGCCGTTGACCGAGTTCGAGCAGATCGCCGACCGGTACCCCGTGTTCCGGGTCACCCAACCCTGACCGGGCCGCGGCCCACCTCCACGCGAAACTCCATGAGTTGTCGGTTGCTCCGTGATGCATCGTGGAGCAACCAACAACTCAACGAGTTGTTGGGAGGTCGACCGGTGTCAAGCCCGGGATGGCCGGCAGCCGGGTGAGTGCTGCCGCCACTGCCGCACTGATCTCGACGTCCTCGTACGAGTGGTCGGTCATCTCGTCGGCGAGATAGGCCCCGTATGCCGGCAGGTCGAGCAGCCCGTGCCCGGAGAGCGCCAGCAGGATCGCCTTCTCCTCACCACTCTCGGCGCAGCGATGTGCCTCGGCGACGACCTCCGCGATCGCGTGGGTGGCCTCCGGCGCGGGCACGATCCCTTCAGTGCGGGCGAAGAGCACGCCGGCGGCGAAGCACTCCCGCTGCTTGAGCGCCACCGCCTCCATGAGCCCCTCGTGGTAGATGTGCGACAGCAACGGGCTCATCCCGTGGTAGCGCAGGCCGCCGGCGTGGATCGGGTCGGGAATGAAGTCGTGCCCCAAGGTGTACATCTTCATCAGCGGGGTCATGCCCGCCGTGTCGCCGAAGTCGTAGGCGTAGCTGCCTTGGGTGAGTGACGGGCAGGACGCAGGCTCGACACCCCGCAGCACCGTCGACGTCTCTCCGGCGAGCTTCTCGCGCAGGAAGGGGAACGCGAGCCCGGCGAAGTTGGAGCCTCCGCCCGTGCAGCCGACGATGAGGTCGGGGGTGACCCCTACCTTGGCGAACTGGCGCAGCGCCTCCTCGCCGATGACGCTCTGGTGCAGCAGCACATGGTTGAGGACGGACCCCAGAGCGTAGTTGGTCGTGGGCGACTGGGCGGCCACCTCGACGGCCTCACTGATGGCAATGCCGAGCGAGCCGGGCGAGTCGGGCTCCTTGTCCAGGATCGCCCGGCCGGCCGCCGTCAGCTCGGACGGCGACGGGTGCACGACGCCACCGAGGGTCTCGATCATGAGCCGGCGGTAGGGCTTGCCGTCGTAGGACGTGCGCACCTGCCACACCTCGCACTCGAGCCCGAACTGCGCGCATGCGAACGCCAGCGACGTGCCCCACTGCCCCGCCCCTGTTTCGGTCGTGAGCTTGGTTATGCCGGCCTTCGCGTTGTAGAAGGCTTGCGGGACTGCCGTGTTGGGTTTGTGCGACCCGGAAGGAGAGACGCCCTCGAACTTGTAGTAGACCCTCGCCGGCGTCTTCAGCGCCGCCTCGAACCGGTGGGCCCGGTAGAGCGGTGTCGGGCGCCACAGCCGGTCGACGTCGAGGACCTCGGGCGGGATGTCGACGTACCGGGCGGTGGTCGCCTCCTGCTCGATGAGGTCACTCGGGAACAGGGCCGCCAGGTCGTCAGGGCCGACCGGCTGGCCGGTGCCAGGGTGCAGGTACGGCGGTGGTGCGGTGGGCAGGTCCGGCAGGATGTTGTACCACCGGGTCGGCATCTCGTGCTCGTCCAGGACGACCTTGTGCCGCTTGACCTTGCCCACCGCACCCTCCTCGCCTCAGGTGCGGTCAGTATTCCAGGTAGAACAGGATGTCGTAGTAGTCCCAGTCGTAGTGGTAGTCGAAGCCGTCGCCACCGTTGAGCTCGTCGGAGCCCGGCCCACCCTCGAGGTGGTCGTCCCCGGCTTCGCCATAGACGACGTCATCGCCGAACCCACCGTCGAGGTCGTCAGCACCGGGGCCGCCGTAGATGCAGTCGTCACCGCGGCCGCCGGTGATGGTGTCGTCTCCGGGGCCGCCGCGGATGAGGTCGTTGCCGCCGGCGCCATCGATGACGTCGTCGCCGCCGAGGCCCAGGATGACGTCGTTGCCCGCCGTGCCCTTGAGCACGTCGGGACCAGCGGTGCCGATGATGACGTTGCCATCAAGGCCGCACAGCCCCTGGGTCGGTGAGACGCTCTGCTGCGTCGGGACCTGAGCTGCGCTCGCGTGGCCGGCCAGGACAGGGCAGACTGCGAGGGCGGCGGTGGCGCCGGCGGTCAAGGTGAGCAGGCGGACGGCTCGTCGTGCCATGGGTTTCCTTCCGTTGATGGGGCACCCCGGACGGCGTGCCCGCCGTGACTGCGATGTGGGTTTGCAGTGCGTTGATGGTGACCGCGGCGCATCATCGTCGCGTCAGAACGGGCGCCAGGATGTCGCCACTCGGCTCGGGCGCGTCGATGCTCGCCATGGCTTGCCGCCAACGGGTGAAGGCGCGGCGCGCTTCCCCATGGCGGCCGCCACGGACGAGGTTGCGCACGAGCAGCTGATGGACCAGGGCGTCGTAAGGGTCCTCGGCCAGCAGCCGTACGAGCAGTGTCTGCGCGTCGCTGTGGCGGCCGGCCCGACTGTGCAGGGAGGCAAGCCGGCGCATGGAACGCGCCCAGCTGGCCCGGACCTGCTCCCGGAAGCCGTCGGCCCACTCCTCGAACGGATCGTCCTCGAAGGCCGGCCCGCGGTAGCGCCGGTCGATGTCGGTGAGGATCTCCCGTGCCCGGTCCAGGTCGCCGGCGTCCATGAGCTGCGCGGCCAGGTCGGCATCGTGCAGCAGCAGGTCGGCGTCGAGGGCGACGTGGCGCAGGTCGAGCCACACCCCACTCGGGTCTGCTGCGATGTAGTAGTCCGGTGGCCAGGACCGAGCCGGGTCAAGGACTCCACGCACGGTCGTGAGCAGCACCGAGAGCCGATGCCCCGTCTTGGCCGGGTCGTCGCCGGGCCAGAGCAGCTCGCAGAGGAACGCCCGGGTTGCCGGGCGACCGCGGCGCGCGGCGAGGACTTTGAGCAGGCTCCGGGCCTGCCGGGAGCGCCATGCCGGCAGTGGCACGGGCTCGGCGCCGACCGTGACGGAGAAGCCGCCCAAGACGTTCACGGTGACGTGTTGGGTGCCGGACTCGTCGGCGACCGAGCGACCGTGGACCTGCAGGATGCCCATTCTCGTGAGGCGGCGGGACGCCTCACGCGCCTTGGACCGCGCCGTGCCGTCCGCGTCCGCGAGCCGCCCGAGCAGGACCTCGGTCCGAGCGGCGCACACCGCTGCCCCTCCGTCGCGCCAGATGCCCCAAGCCTCGGCCAATGCGTGGCGAGCTCGCGCCGGGTTCTCCGACGCGTCGCACTCGGCCGACAGCTCCAGCGCCTCAGCGAGCGGGTCGCTGGCCTGCACGGCACGTCCGCTCGCGACCGCCTCGTCGGCCCAGGCCTTGGCCCGTTCCCGGTCACCACGTGCGAGGGCGACCCAGCCCAACCCGACGAGGGCGAACGGGCGCAACCCCTCCGTGGCTATGCGCGCGGCGTGTTCGGCGTTCGCCCAGGCCGCGTCGGGATCACTGGCGGCCTGCAGCCGGCCGAGGCCGGCAAGCGCACGGACCAGGACCTGCAGCTCACCGGTGGCGGTGCTCAGCGCGATGGCCTCCAGGTATGCCGTGCGCGCGGGTTCGTGCTGGCCCAGCTCGTGGTGGATGTGCGCGATGCCGATCAAGCCCATCGAGCTGCGGCCCGGCCCGAGCCGGCCGAAGATGGTGATGGCTCGCTGCAGCTGCCACTTGGCCTGGTCGAACTCACCGACCCGAAGCAGCGCGACTCCGAGGTTGTGCAGCGCCACGGCATACCGGGCTGGGGGGCTGCCCAGCTCGGCTAGCCGGACGGCCTCGGACGAGACCGCACGGGCCTCGGCGTACCGGGCTGCGCATAGCAGCCGGCCGGACTGGTTCACCAAGGCGTGCACCGCGATCAGCACATCGCCGGCCTGTGCGGCGGCGCGCAGAGCCAGCTCATGGTGGGCGTCCTTACGCGATCCCACGCTCGCGCGCGCCACGGCGGTGTGCGCGGCGGCGAGCGCTCGTGGCCGGCCGTCCCGCTCAGCAGCCGCGAGGGCCTGCGCCGCGACCGACTGTGCCTGCCGGGAGTTGCCGCGGGTGGCGAGAACGTGCACGCGGGCCGCCAGCCACTCGATGGCATGCTCATCGGTCGTTGCCGCGGAATCCCCCCGCGCCAAGAAAGCCAGCGCCCGCTCGGAGTCGCCGCGGGCGTAGTGGACCATGGCGACCTGGCTCGCGAGGGCGGTGTCCCATCCCTGCTCGCCCGCCGCCTCCACGAGCGGCTCGAAGGCGCGCATCGCCGCTGCGTTGTCGCCAGCCATGCGGTGCGCCTCGGCCAGAATGCGCTGGGCTTGCGGCGAGGTGAGCAGCTGCGGGCACTGCGCGAACAGCTCCACGACTCCGCTGGCATACCCCTGCCAGAGCATGCGCGGTCCGTCCTGGACGATGAGGTCACCGAGGGCCGCCGCGTCGCCCGCGCGAACGCAGGCCTGGGCCGCCTGGTAGGGCAGCCCCTCGGCTTGGTAGCACGCAGCGGCGGCCGACTGCAGGGCCGGGTCAGAGCCTGGTCGCAGCTGGCTGCGCTGCAGGACGGCGCCCACGACCGGTACCGGGGTGAGCAGCGGCACAATGCCGAGGCGCTGCTCGGCCCGGAGGATGCCCACGCTGTGCAGCAGGTCCACGGTCTCGTCGATGTCGCGGAGGCAAGTTTGGCGGGTGAGTAGCTCACGGAGGCCTGGCGTGACCGGGCCGAGGTCCGCCATGAGGCCGAGCGCGGTTCTCGCCGACTCCGGCAAGCCCGCGACAACGGTGGACCGGACCCATTCGGCGGCGGGGGAGCCCGGCCGGCTCAAGGCGTCGGCCACATCCACATCGGGGTGGTACGCGATGAGGTCGCCGGCGAAGTGCACCATGGCCGGCCAACCCGCGGTCAGCCGACGCACCGCCACTGCGGCGTCCGGATCGAGCACGCCGTACTCCTCGGCGAGGACCGTCGCAATGCCGTAGTCGTCAAGCGCCAAGTGCCGCGGGCCTCGCTGCTGCACCTGGCCGCGTAGGGCGTCCAGGGGCACAACCGAACGCGACGCAAGGGCGAGCCCGACGTGGGCAGGTAGGCCGGCGAGCCGCTGCAGCAGAGCGTGCTGCTGCCCCGGAGTGAGCACGTCGAGGTCGTCGACGCCGAGCCACGGAGCGTAGGGCAGCGGCCCGTCGAGCAGTTCGCCCGCCCGGACCAGGACCCCGTCGGCCGGCCGATCAGCCTCCAAGGCACTGGTCTTCCCGTAGCCTGCGGCGGCGACGAGCACCACTCTCGACGGGCGCTTTGACGGGGCGACGCGCACGTCGGCTAGGAGGCGGTGGGCCAGGCCGTGATACCGCGGGGGGCAAACGGCGCCGTCCGGACCGTCCGGACCGTCCGGACAGCGCCGGCCAGGGTCGAGCACATACTGGGCGGGTGGCTCCCCCGCTTCGCGTCGCTGCTTCAGGGGCCCTGGTCGCAGTCTCTGCGGCGCTCGCCGGCTGTTCGACGACGCCCGCCACGCCGCCGCCCTCCTGGGTAGGCGTGGCTCTTCCCGGCGACCCCGAGGCGGTGACCCTCACGGCATACCGTGACCAGCTGCTCGTGGGTACTCTCTCGACCGGCGAGCCCCCGGCTCCCGGGCTGGTCCGCGTGCACGACCCCACCCCGACCGCGCTGCCAGTGACCGCGGCGAGCGGGTACGGGCGGGAGGCGCGATGGGAGTCGATCGCCGTCGACGACGCCGGCGGGCTCGTCGCCGTGGGGGGAGCTCGTGGGGGAGCGCACGCGAACGTGCGGTGGTCGGTGTGGCGGGGGTCGACCCAGTCCGGGCTGCAGGAGGAGGAGCAGACCTTCGAGACCTTCGGCGGCTGGGGCGCCGGAGATCTGGTCGGTGCGGTCGCGGCACCGGCGGGGCCCGCTCTGGTCGGGTCCTGGGGCAGCAGCCAGGCCGGTCTGGAAGCGGCCGTGTGGCTGCCCTCAGGGACACGATGGGTCCGTCAGGACCCGGCCGGCACCGCGCTGGCAAGCGCACCGGACGCTCTGGTCGGCCCGGTTGCCGCCGCCTCTGACGGGGCGAACATCATCATCACCGGGTCGCTCGTGCGCCTCGGTGCCGGCTCCGTGCGTCGGACGCCGGCGGTGTGGCGGTCGGCAGGGCACGCCACCCACTGGTCCCGAGTGGACCTGCCCGAGGGCGGGGTCTCCGGGGAGGCGACCGGCGCGGTATGCCGGGATGGCACCTGCACCGTGGTGGGGAGCGTCGACGACCGGCTCGCGGTGTGGCGGTTGGGCGGCTCGGTGGAGCGCCTGCACGGGGTTCCGGAGGAGTCTGTGACCGATGAGCACCCGGCGTCGGCGCCGGTCCTCACGGATGACGGCTCCGTGCTAGCGGTGTCGACTTCCACGGGGAGCACCGTCTTACGCGAGCGGGCAGGGACATGGAGTACCGCCGCGGGCCCGCCCGGTCCGGTGCACGCGCTCGCTGTCGTCGGTCAGACTCTGTATGCCGTTGCTCCCGAGGACTCCGGCAGGGATCGGCTGTGGCTCGCGCGGTCATAAGCCACCCTGTGGTTTCACATAATGGACAGTTATGCCGGGGTGCCCGAATTGGGCGCACACTAGACGCATGACCGGCACGCTGCTCACCGCGCGACGCCACGTCGACCTGCTTCGGGTCGCCAGCGCTCGCTGTTGTGCGTGCCGGGGCGGGCGAATGCGCAAGGTGTCGGCGCGAGGCTAAGTCCTCGCGATGCGGCCCGGCACCGCGCCAGCCGCCCCCCTTGCCAGCAGCCCCTGCCAGAGCGACAGGACTTCATCGTGTCTACCACCTTGCCGCCGCGCGTGAGCCGGCCCGCGCGCCCGAGCCGCCAGGACGACCGCGGCACCGGGGCCTGGGCCGACGGCGACCGCACCCCGCTCAACGCCAATGAGGACTTCAAGCAGCGCGACGACGGCCTCAATGTTCGCGAGCGGATCGAGAACGACTACTCCGTCAACGGCTTTGCGTCCATCCCCGCCGAGGACCTACGCGGCCGGATGCGGTGGTGGGGGCTGTACACGCAGCGCCGGCCGGGCATCGACGGAGGCAAGACCGCCACCCTGGCCCCCGAAGAGCTCGACGACTCCTACTTCATGATGCGCGTGCGCTCGGACGGAGGCGCGCTGTCGAACGAGCAGTTGCGGGTGATCGGCACCATCAGCACCGAGTTCGCCCGGGACACCGCCGACATCAGCGACCGCCAGAACATCCAGCTGCATTGGATCCGGGTCGAGGACGTCCCGGAGATCTGGCGGCGCCTGGAGTCGGTCGGCTTGTCGACGACGGAGGCCTGTGGCGACACCCCGCGTGTCATCCTCGGCTCCCCGGTTGCCGGCATCGCTGCCAACGAGGTCATCGACGGCACGCCCGCCATCGAGGCGATCCGCGCTCGTTACATCGGCTCCCCGGAGTTCTCGAACCTGCCCCGCAAGTTCAAGACGGCGGTGTCGGGCTCGCCGAACCTCGACGTGGCCCACGAGGCCAACGACGTGTCCTTCGTCGGCGTCGTCCATCCGCAGTTCGGTCCGGGCTTCGACCTCTGGGTCGGCGGGGGGCTGTCGACGAACCCGATCTTCGCGCAGCGTCTCGGCGCGTGGGTGCCGCTCGAGGACGTGCCCGAGGTGTGGGCCGCAGTGGTGTCCGTCTTCCGAGACTACGGCTACCGTCGGCTGCGCAACCGGGCCCGGCTGAAGTTCCTCGTGTCCGACTGGGGTCCGGAGCGCTTCCGGGAGGTCCTTGAGAACGAGTACCTCGGGCGCGCGCTTGTCGACGGGCCGGCCCCGGTGGAGCAGCCAGAGCACCGGCGCGACCACGTGGGCGTTCATCCCCAGCAGGACGGGCGCTTCTGGGTCGGCGTCGCGCCGATCGCCGGGCGGGTCAGCGGATCGACCCTGACTGCGGTGGCCGACCTGGCCGAGCGGCACGGGTCCGGGCGGGTGAGGCTCACGCCGCACCAGAAGCTGCTCATCCTCGATGTGCCGAAGGCCGAGCTCGCCGCGCTGACCCCTGCGCTGGATGCGCTCGAGCTGCCTTACGCCCCAACGGAGTTCCGCCGTGGCGTGATGGCGTGCACGGGCATCGAGTACTGCAAGCTGGCGCTCGTCGAGACCAAGGCCCGCGCCCGGTCGGTGGTCGAGGAGCTCGAGCAGCGCCTCGCCGGGTTCGATGCGCCGATCACCATCCACGTCAATGGCTGCCCGAACTCGTGCGCCCGCTTCCAGGTCGCGGACATCGGCCTCAAGGGCATGGTCATGACGGGTGCGGACGGGGCTAGCGTCGAGGGCTTCCAGGTGCACCTGGGCGGCGCGCTCGGCGGCAACGCACGGTTGGCGCGCAAGACCCGTGCGCTCAAGGTCGAGGCGCAGGACCTGACCGACTATGTCGAGCGCCTGGCTCGGCGCTACCTGGCTGGCCGTGAGTCGGCCGAAGAGTCCTTCGCCCACTGGGCGCACCGCGTCGACGAGGAGGCGCTGCGATGAGTGCCGTCCCGACCACGCCGTACCACTGCCCGTTCTGCGGGGAGCAGGACCTGCGCCCGGTCGAGGATGACGCCAAGGCGTGGGTATGCCGCTCCTGTGCCCGCGTCTTCGCCGTGACCCTGCTGCGGGTCGAGCGCAGCCTGGTCCCCGGCCATGTCGCAGCCTCGGGCGGTGAGCAGCCATGACCATGGCGCTGTGGGCCCCCCACGACTTGCGCGGCCTGGTCGACGATGGTGCGGCCGAGATCGGTGACGAGGGCGCTGGCGGCGACCCGGCGGCATACCCGGCCCGGGTCCAGACTGCGCGGCGGGCGCTCAAGTGGGCCGACAAGGTGTTCGGCGACGAGCTGACCATCGCCTCGTCCATGGGTGACGTCGTGCTCGTCCACCTGGCGGCGGCGACGATTCCGGGCGCGGACGTGTTCTTCCTCGACACCGGGTACCACTTCGCGGAGACGCTGGGCACCCGCGACGCCTATGCCGCCGGAGGCGGGGTTCGGGTGCGCACCGTCCTGCCGCTGCTCACCGTCGCCGAGCAGGACACCCGGTTCGGTCCACGCTTGCACGACCGCGACCCCGACCGGTGCTGTGCCATGCGCAAGGTCGAGCCCCTCGAGCGCGCCCTTGCCGACCGGCCGGCCTGGGTCAGCGGGCTGCGGCGTGCCGACGCGGTGACTCGTAGCGACATCCCGGTCGTCGGTTGGGACGAGCGCCGCGGGATGGTCAAGATCAACCCGCTGGCCTCGTGGACCGACGCCGATGTCGAACGGTTCACGGTCGAGGAACAGGTCATGGAGAACCCGCTGCGCCAGCTGGGCTACGCCTCGATCGGCTGCGCGCCGTGCACTCGCCCAGTCGCGCCGGGCGAGGACCCGCGGGCCGGGCGCTGGGCCGGGCGGGCCAAGACCGAATGTGGGTTGCATACCTGATGCACCCGATCTCGCTCGATTTGACCGGCAAGCTGGTCGTCGTCGTCGGGGCAGGCGCTGTCGCGACCCGGCGGGTATGCCGGCTGCTTGACGACGGCGCCAGGGTGACGGTGGTCGCCCCGGAGGCGAGCGACGAGATCATCCGGCTGGCGCGAGCGGGTCGAGTGCGGTGGGCGCAGGCGCCCTACCGTCCGGGCGATCTCACCTCGCCCGAGCGGGCCTGGCTGGTGCACACCGCAACCGGGGTCCGGGCAGTCGACGGGGCTGTAGCCGCGGAGGCCGACCGTGAGCGGATCTGGTGCGTGCGCGCGGACGACTCCGGGCGTTCGGCCGCGTGGACACCCGCGGTCGCCACCGGGACGAGCGGCACGGCGGCTGAGGGCCTCAGTGTCGCCGTGACGGGTGACCGCGACCCGCGCCGGGCAGCGGCGGTGCGCGACGCCATCCAAGCGGCCCTCGACAGTGGCGCCCTCCCCGTTCGCCGGACCCGCCGCACTGGCGAGGCGCCCTCGGTCGGGCGGGTCTATCTGGTCGGGGGCGGCCCGGGGGACCCCGACCTCATCACCGTGCGCGGGCGGGGGCTGCTCGCGGCTGCCGACGTCGTCGTCGCCGACCGGTTGGGACCGCGCGACCTGCTGGACACGCTGAGTCCGCAGGTGCTGGTCGTGGATGTCGGCAAGGGACCCGGCAACCACCCGGTTCCCCAGGAGCAGATCAATGCGCGGCTCGTCGAGCACGCGCTTGCCGGTCGGATGGTCGTGCGGCTCAAGGGCGGCGACCCGTTCGTCCTCGGGCGCGGTGGCGAGGAGGCGCTGCACTGCCTGGAGCACGGCATACCGGTCGAGGTGGTGCCCGGGGTCACCTCGGCGGTGTCGGTCCCCGCGGCCGCGGGTATTCCGGTGACCCACCGCGGCATAACCGCCTCATTCGTTGTCGCGTCCGCGCACGCCGGCAGTGCCGCCGCGCTCGACGCGGCTCGGGACGCCCCGAGTGACGCGACCCTCGTGCTGCTCATGGGCGTCAGCGCCGTGGCCGCCACGGCGCAGGGACTCATGGCTGCCGGCCGGTCACCCGACACTCCGGTCGCGTTCGTCGAGTCGGGTTGGACGCCTGGTCAACGCACGACCGTGACCAGTCTGGAGAAGGCGGCCTGGACCGCGACCCACGAGCAGGTTCGCTCGCCCGCGGTCTTCGTTGTCGGCGACGTCGTCACGCTGCGTGCCGAGCTCGGCGATCTGGGGCGCGCTCGCTGAGAGCGCGACCACCGGACGATTCACCCGCTCTTAGCCACGCATTCGCTGCTATGAGCGCGACTCCCCGTCGAAGAGCGGTCTGAATGTCCGGATGTGACCCGCGAACGCATGGACGGTGAAGAGCACCCGGGCGAGAAGGGTCGACCCGCCCGCCGTCGATGCCCGACCACAGCGCGTCGAACATCCGGATGCATTGGTCCCAGCCGCCCGTCGCTGCCTTGGTCATCCCAACCGAGCGGTGTGTCGCGCGTTCGGCGTGACCCCTCCAGCCCGAGAGCGTCGCGTTAGCCTGCGGTCATGATCGACCCGAGGGCCCATCCTGGGCTTCAAGTGGCGCGTGACGGCGAGGTACTCACCCTCACGCTGTCCAACGTCAGGGAACGCAACGCCCAGATGCCGTCCCTGTGGCTCGCCCTCGCGGCACAGGCCCGGGACCTCGACCGCGGTGTACGCGTCGTCGTCCTGCGCGCCGATGGTGCCGACTTCTCGGCCGGTCTGCACCGCGCGCTGCTCAGCCCGGACGGTATGCCGGATGAGCCCAACCTGCTCGCCATGGCCGGTGAGGGCACCGGGGTCATGGCCGAGGAGATCGCCCGCTACCAGGAAGGGTTCACCGCGTGGCGTGCAGCACCGGCCGTCGTCGTCGCGGCCGTTCAGGGGCACGCGATCGGTGCCGGGTTCCAGCTGGCGCTCGCAGCAGACCTGCGTGTCGTGGCCGACGATGCCCGGTTCGCGATGCGCGAGACCACCCTGGGCATGGTCCCCGATCTAGGCGGCACCGCGGCGCTCACGGCTGCGATCGGCTACTCACGCGCGCTGGAGGTCTGCGCCACGGGGAGGTTCATCGGAGCCGAGGAGGCGGTGCGGCTGGGCCTGGCATCCCTTGCCGTACCCCGTGCGGCTCTGGACGAGACGGTCCGTGACCTGGTGGCCGCCCTGCTCGCTGCGCCGGAGGCCGCCCTGCGCGAGCTGAAACCCTTACTGCGCGACGCGCTTCGACACGAGCCAGCCGAACAGCTACGACGAGAACGTGCCGCCCAGGCGCGGCTGCTCCATGCCAGGGCCACCGCGGGTGGGTAGGCGCGACACGGCATACCAGGGAATGAGCAGCCCGCGCGGTGACGTTGCTGCCGCATAGGGACGGGGCGCCTGCTCGCGCCTGGCGACCAGTGAGGGGAGGAGGACGCCATGAGCTCGCCGTTCATGATGATGCGCGGCCTGGCACGCGACCAGTCGGTCGTGCACGTCAAGCTTGCGCCAGGCACGACGCGCCGGGTGCTCGGCTATGCCCGGCTCTACTGGCGCTGGATCATCGTCTTCCTCGTGTTGGTCGTGTTCGACTCGACGGTGGTCGTGGCGGTGCCGCTGCTGCTCAAGGACATTGTCGACCTGGGGGTGACCCCGCAGGATGCGAGCGTGGTGGTCCGGCTGTCGCTGGTGGTCGCCGCACTGGCGTTCGTCGGTGCGGGCCTGGACGTCGCCCAGCGCTGGTACAGCTCACGGATCGGGGAGGGGCTCATCTTCGATCTGCGTACCGAGGTGTTCGGCCATGTGCTGCGCCAGCCGATCGCGTTCTTCACCCGCGCCCAGACCGGGTCGCTCGTCAGCCGGCTCAACTCGGACGTCATCGGCGCACAGCAGGCGTTCACGTCGGTGCTCTCCTCCGTGGTCAGCAACGTCGTCTCGCTCACGCTGATCGTCGTGGCCATGGCCACGCTGTCGTGGCAGCTGACTCTCGGCGCTCTGGTGCTTGTGCCGTTCTTCCTCGTTCCCGCCCGCCTCATGGGTCGCAGGCTGTCCACCCTCGCCTCCACCCAGATGAACTACAACGCTGACCTCGGCAGCCGGATGACCGAGCGGTTCAACGTCGCTGGTGCCCTGCTGGTCAAGCTGTTCGGCTCGCCGGTGCGTGAGGATGCCGAGTATGCCGAGCGGGCGGCCAAGGTGCGCGACAACGGGGTGCAGATCGCCATGAACCGCACCGTGTTCATGGTCGCCCTGTCGCTGGTGGCCGCGCTCGCCACGGCGATGGTCTACGGCTTCGGTGGTGTGATGGCGGTCAACGGGACGCTCACCGTCGGGACCCTCCTGGCCCTCGCAGCCTTGTTGGCGCGGCTGTACGGTCCGCTCACCTCGCTGTCGAACGTCCGGGTCGACGTGATGACCGCGCTCGTGTCGTTCGCCAGGGTCTTCGAGATCCTGGACCTCCGCCCGCTCGTCGCCGAAGCCGCCCGCGCCCGTGAGCTGCCCACCGGGCCGGTGTCCGTGCAGCTGGACCAGGTCGAGTTCCGCTACCCGTCGGCCGACGAGGTGTCTTTGCGTTCCCTGGAGTCCACCAGCTCGGGAGACCGGTCCTCCGGCGGCCAGGTCCTGTCGGGGGTGAGCTTCACGGCCGCGCCAGGCAAGCTGGTCGCGCTCGTGGGCCCGAGCGGCGCCGGGAAGACGACGATCACCGCTCTCGTCGCCCGGTTGTATGACCCGACGTCGGGCGCTGTGCGTGTGGGCGGGGTGGACCTGCGTGAGGCGTCCTTGGCATCGGTGCACCGGGCCGTGGGGATGGTGACCCAGGAGGCGCATCTGTTCCACGACACGATCCGAGCCAACCTCGCCTACGCGAAACCCGAGGCCAGCGAGGCGCAGATGCGCGAGGTCCTCGCTGCGGCGCAGGTGCTCGACCTCGTCGACTCGCTGCCCAGTGGGCTCGACACGGTGGTCGGCGACCGTGGCCACCGCCTCTCCGGGGGCGAGAAGCAACGCCTGGCCATCGCTCGGCTGTTACTCAAGGCCCCCCAGGTGATCGTCCTGGACGAGGCCACCGCCCATCTGGACAGCGAGTCCGAGGTGGCCGTCCAGCGCGCCTTGGACGCGGCTTTGGAGGGGCGCACCGCCCTGGTCATCGCCCACCGGCTCTCGACTGTGCGCGGCGCCGACGAGATCCTCGTCGTCGACCGCGGCCGCATCGTGGAGCGCGGCCGGCATACCGACCTGCTCGCCCAGGGTGGGCTGTATGCGGACCTCTACCGCACCCAGTTCTTCGAGGGCGCCGCGGCGATCCCATGACTCACGGCGGCCGGTCTCGCAAGGCGGGTCTGCGTGACCGCCTGACTGCGTGGCCGGCTGCTAGGGCACGCTCGCCGAGAGCGGATCCAGCTCCTTGGGTGGCCCCCGCCTATGCCCAGCCTCCGTGCCGGCCAGCAGCTCGATGAGGGCGAGCAGGACCAGGACGAGCACCGTGGACCAGATCAGCCGGGATAGCGAGGTGTCCAGCCCCCAGAGCAGGACGACGAAGCCGATGGCCACGGCGACCGCCCGAAGCAAGCCCACGTTCGCGGCGACCCAGCGGCCGGTCGGCACGAGTGCTTCGGTGCCGACGCCGGCCCCGCCGGCTCGCAGGCCCGCAGACACCCAACGTCGCGAAGTCGCGCCCGACTTGGTGATGCCGGCGAACCAGCCGGCGACGATGAGGATGACACCCAGCCAGAGGACCGCCTGCCAGCCGCGGGTGAGGAAACCCAGCAGCTGCGTGTAGATGACCGAGCTGGCGGAGGCCAGTACCGTGCTGGAGAAGCCGTTGACGAACAGGCGTTCACCCACGGTCACAGCGAAGGCAATGAGCAGCGCGTTCACGACGAACGAGACCCCGATGGCGGCGCACATGAGCGGTCGGCGCCGGGCCACCAGGAAGGCGATGAGGTACAGCAGCGCCACGACCGGCAGCAGCCAGGTGGCCACCGGCTTGGTGAACGCGTAGATGGTCCGAGCCTGCGCCAGCTGTGGCGCTTGCATGAGCACGATCTGTTTGTTGACATCCGGGATCGGCACGTTCTGCAGCACGGTCAGGCCGCGTGCGATGAGGCGCTGCTTGACCTGCTCGAGCACATCACCGATGTCGAGGACCAGGTTGTCTCCTTGCAGCGAGACCGCCCCCGAGGCGTCTCCCTCCATCACCCGCACGAGGGCCTGCTGCGCTCTCGCCTGGGCGGCGACCCACAGATCGGCGAAGGCCGGTGAGGCGACAAACGAGCGGACCTCGCGCTCGATCAGGCTGTTGACCCCGGAGGCGAGCGGTCCGACCAGCCGTTGCAGCCGCGGGCGGTCCGTGAGCACTTGTGCGAACACGTCGTTGAGGATCGCCTCGACGTTGACCTGCTGCTCGAAGGTCTGGATGGCCGCCGTCCCGATGGCGTCCTGAACCTGTGGTGACTGGACAAGTGGGCCGACCGTTTCGAGGTACCGCTGGCTGTCGGTCAGGGTCCGCTGTCCCCAGAAGGCCACCGCCGCCGGCGTCGTCAGCAGCGCCGCAAGAACAAAACAGATCACCGCGGAGATGGTCCGCGCTCGGCTCGACGAGGCCGGAGCGGCCGGCAGCGGCTCGGTATGCGTCGCTTCGGTCATGTCGGCATTCCCTCACGCGGGCACAACGACCCGCATCGTCCTAACAGGATGAGGCAGGCCGTACGAGCGCCGGACGCGTCAGGCTCGGTAGGCGAGCCAGCTCAGCAGCATCCGGTAGCCCTGCCCCTCGGTGAACCGATCCAAGCACGGGTCGTCGCCGTAGCTCATGAAGTTGTGCACTGGGTCGCGTCCAGGCTGAGGGCAGGTGTCGTCGGACTCGCGGCAGAAGAAGATATTCGACCCGTCGTCTTGGTAGGGCGTGTCGTCGACCCGGTCACCCGGCGCTGTGCAGCCGTTTTGGAAGGTGTGCAGCAGGCCCAGCCAATGGCCTACCTCGTGCGTTGCGGTGTCGCCCTCGTTGTACGGTGCCGCAGAGCCCCCGGGCAGACTGTCGCCGAGCAGCACCACTCCGTCGCGGAACCCCCCCTGGTCCTGGGGCAGGTAGGCATAGCCGAGCAGGTCCTGGCCGAGGTTTGCGATGTAGACGTTGAGGTCGTCCATGCCGCCTTGGTGAAGCGCCCGCTTCGCCGGCCGATCGTCGTCGGCGATCGTCCAGTTGTACCAGTCGGTGTTGCGAGTGACGTCGTAGGAGGCGATCCGGAACCGGAACGGGGTCCAGGCCGACTGGCCGGCCGTTCGACCGGCGAATGCCTCATTGAGAACGTCGATCTGGTCCGCGACCATCTTCGGGGTGACCGCACCTGTGCCGTTGTTCCGAGCGATGACGTGAACCCGCACGTCGATGGTGATCGTCGAGAACCGCTGGGCCGCAGCCCGACCCGCAAGGCCCCGTTGGCCGACCCTGGACTGCAGGTCCGCTTCGAATGCCGCGGACTGCTCCTCGGTGAGCGAGTTGGGGTCCGTTCCGTTGAAGCCGGGGCGCACGCGGGCATGCGCATCAGCAGCCGGCTCGCAGCCCGCCGCGGCCGCTGAGGTCTGCGGCCCGATCGCGGCCGATGCCGCTGGCACGCCGCCGAGACCACTCGCGAGCGCCAACAAAGCGGCTCCTAGGGTCACCGGCGCTGCTCTCCGACCGGTCTTGCTGCGTCCCCAAAGACCCATGGTGCCTCCCCATCCACGTGTACCGTTCGGTGGCGCATACCAGCAGACAGGAGACTCTCGTGCTCGCCCGTGGGCCGTCAAGGACTGCCTCGTCCGAAGAGGATGAGGCGGCGTTCGGCGTTCGGTGGGTAGGCTCACAGCCGACTCTTGCGCGGCGACTCACTGCGCCCAGACGAAGGAAGCTGCCATGACCAATGATGTCGAAGAGATGGGCCCGATCGACTACATCGTTATCGAGTTCCCCGGTAACAAGTTCACCGGCGAGGCCTTCCCTGCCCTGATCGAGCTGGTCGACCGCGGGCTCATCCGCATCCTCGACCTGCTGTTCATCCGTAAGGAGCTCGACGGCTCGACCGGCGCCGTCTCCATCCAGGATCTCGGCCAGAACACCGACTTCGACCTGCGAGTCTTCGAA
>JBIOUP010000236.1:0-8814 GCA_044867305.1 Dermatophilaceae bacterium | reverse complement strand
GGCCGTGGCTCGGGAAGACGGCACCGAGCCGTGCGCCGACCTCATGTGCTGTCAATGACGGCGCGTCGCTGAGCAGGGTGCGATCCGAGGCGTCGCGGGCGATGGCCCGGGTGTAGTTGACGACCGCGTCGTTCCAACGGCCTTCCCGCAGCGCGGTGGCGGCCAGGTCGCGGAACTGCGGGGCGCTCAGGGTCAGCGCGCCGAGCCCACGATCGGAGGGCTGCACCGCGCGCCGTTGCCCGCGGACCCTGGTGAGCAGCAGCACTAGGACGGCGATGAGGACGGCAACGACCAGGGCGATGACCACCGGGTGTGCGGTGAGGCTCGTGCCTTGCTCGGTGGTGGTTTCGGCCCTGGTCAGCTGCTCACCGATCCAGCGCAGGACCCGCTCCAGCAGGGAGCGCCCGTCGTTGTACTCGTCCTTGGCCAGCTCCTCCTCGAGCCAGCGCCGGGCCTGCTCGGCACCCGGGTTGACGTCATGGCGCATCACGATCCGGCCCCGGCCCTCGAGCTCGTCCCGCGCAGCAGGACCAGGTCGAGGCCCTCCTTGCGCATCCGGGCGTCGACGTACTGCAGGATGACGCACGCGGCGAGGAACGGGCTGACGAGCGTCGCCGCGACCAAGGTGCTGAACGGCACCACGAAGCCCGCGGCGGTCGACGTCTGAGCCCGGGTGAGGTCGAGCAGGTCGATCGCGATGCCGCCGACGATGACCCCCACGAGCTCGAGGAAGAGAAAGACCAGGGCGGCGACCCCGAGCGCCAGCAGGCTGACCCCCAGGATCGGCCAGAACCGCTTGCGCGACAGCTCGATGGCCCGAGCGAGCCCCTCTCGCAGCCCGACCCGCTCGAGTGCGACAACCGGTCCGACGAAGACCAGCCGGGGTAGCACGGCAGCCGTGCTCGCCACGGCGGCAATGGTCAACAGGAACCCGACGATCAGCACCACCGGCACCGGCGCACGTGCGAGCAGGGCCAGACCGACGACCAGCGCCAGCCAGGGTCCGACAGCGACCACGGTGACCGCGAGGGTGGCCCCCAGCACCCGCAAGAGGATGGGCCGGGCCGCGGCCCACGCCTGCGCCAACGAGATCCGCCGGCCGAGGATCGCCTCTCCGGCGACCGGTGCCAGCAGACCGGTGAGCGCGACCGTCGCGAGGACCGTGCCGCCGCTGAGCACCAGCCCGACCATGGTGCGCGCGTCGATCACCCGGCTGAGACCGCTTCGGTAGTACCAGCTACCGGTCTCGAACCCGAGCACCAGCAGCACGGTGGGCACCACCGCGAGGGCGTTGAGCAGAGCCGACAACCCGACCACCGTGCCGGCGCCGCGACGCACCAGCTTGGTCGCCCCGTCGAGGATGTCGCCCGGGGACTGGGGCTTGAGCGCGATGAGGCCGGGCTTGTGCGCCGCGCCCACGGCATACCGGTGCCGGTATGCCGTGCTGCCGGGTGCGGCCGAAGTCGGCAGCACGCCGGGTGAGCCGAGTCCCCCTGGCGGCAGGTAGGAGGCTGGGCGTCTTGGCCCCCCCGGCTCCGGCGCGCCCGGCGGCGGGCCGAACCCGCTCACGCGGATCTCCACCAAGAGCCCGAGATCGGCACGGTCGGCAGCCCCCTGTCCGGCGGTCCAGTCGTCGCGCTCGAACCTATCAGGACGCTCAGCTGCCGCAGCCGGTGCGCCCGGTCCTGCTTCGGTCCAGCACATTCAGGGCGCATCGCTGATGTCATGATGACTGGTGATGAGCAGCGGCGAGCCGGACACCCGGCATACCTTCCGCCAGCGAGGCTCCGTCGTGCTCGGTGCCGTGTGCGTGGTCGCGTGTCTGGGGATGTTCCTCGGCTCGCTGCCGAGCACGAACCTCGTCTTCGCCGCGGCCATGTTCTTCGGAGCCAGCTGGGCGTTCGTGCTACTCGTGCGACCGTCCCTGCAGCTCAGCGTCATCGGAGTGCACGTCAACAACCCCATGCGGCGCACCACCATTCCGTGGCCCCTCGTCGACGAGGCCCTGGCCAGGTGGAACTTGCAGGTGTATGCCGGCCAACAGGTCGTCACCGCGTGGGCCATCTCCTCCACCATCGAGCGTCCAAGGGGGACCGGCTCCTACGGCGGTCGGCTGCTCGGGCGGGCGCTACCGCCGACGGATCCGACCAGCGCGGCTCCGAAGGGGATGTCGGCGCCGGCGATCGCTCGCCTGATCGAGGAAGGTCGCCGGCAATGGCGTGAGGAGGTCGCCGCCGGGATGCTCGTCGTCGATGAGGGGCACGCGCAGGTCGTGCGAGTCTGGAGCTGGCTGGACGCCGTCCTGCTTGCCGCACCGGTGTTGATGCTGCTCGCCGGCGTTCTCAGCGGCTGACGGCGACTCGGGACAGCACGTCGGCCAGCAGCCGGGCGCACCGCTGCGAGGCGGCGCTTCCCGCGCCGAGTACCTCCTCGTGTGCCAGGGGACGGGGCGAGATGCCTGCCGCGGAGTTCGTGACGAGCGAGAGTCCCAGAACTTCGATGCCGCACTGACGAGCCGCGATTGCCTCCACGGCCGTCGACATCCCGACCAGGTCACCGCCGAGCGCCCGGACCATGCGGACCTCGGCGGGTGTCTCGTAGTGCGGGCCGGGCAGCTGGACGTAGATCCCTTCGGGCAGGGCCGGCTCGACCCCACGCACCAGCGCGCGGAGCCTGCACGAGTACAGGTCGGTCAGGTCGACGAACTGCGCACCCTCCACGGGGGACACTCCGGTGAGGTTGATGTGGTCGCTGATCAGGACCACCGTTCCCGCAGGCCACTGCGGCCTCAGCGCACCGCACCCGTTGGTCAGAATGACGACGCGGGCGCCAGCCGCGGCTGCGGTGCGGACTGGATGTACCGCCGCCCGGACCCCGCGGCCCTCGTACAGGTGCGTCCGGCCGCCGAAGACGAGCGCATGCTTGCCGGTGTCGCCGACCGCCACCGAGCGGACCAGGCCGCTTTGACCGGGCACAGCTGCCGGCGCGAAACCGGGCACGTCGGCCTGCTCGAGCGTCGCGACGACCTCGCCGACGCGCCCGCCGACGTCGGCCCACCCCGATCCGAGCACGAGGGCCACCTCGTGCGCGTCAACCCCGGTCCGCTCGCGGACTACCGCCGCGGCCGACTCGGCCACCTCGACGGGGTCGGCGAGTGGTTGGCCTTGCTGCGACCGCGGCTGTTCAGTCACCAGGGCACTGTAGTGCGATGGTTTGATGGGCCCGTGGTCATGCGCAGCTTGTCGGTCGTCATCGTCGGGGGTGGGCCGGGGGGCTACGAAGCGGCGCTGGTCGCGGTGCGGCTGGGCGCCGCCGTCACCGTGGTGGACCGCGACGGGCTCGGCGGGGCGTGCGTGTTGACCGACTGCGTGCCGAGCAAGAGCCTCATCTCCACGGCGCATGTCCTGCGCCGCTTCGGCACGGCCCGGGAGCACGGCGTCGAGCTCACGCTGGGGGGCATTCCCGCCGACCTGCGCGCAGTCAACCAGCGCATCGTCGGGCTCGCTGCCGCACAGAGCGAGGACATCGCGGCTCGCCTCCTCGCGGAAGGGGTGCGGGTATGCCGGGGCACCGGGCGGCTCCGCAGCGCGAGCCGGGTGGAGGTCGAGCACGGCGACGGCACGAGCGAGCAGCTCACGGCCGATGTCATCCTGCTGGCGACCGGCGCCACGCCACGGGTCATGGCGACCGCGCGCCCGGACGGCGAGCGCATCCTGACCTGGAAGCAGCTGTACGCCTTGACGGAGGTGCCCGATCGGCTCGTCGTCGTCGGGTCGGGGGTGACCGGAGCGGAGCTGGCACAGGCCTATCTGGGCTTCGGCGGCCACGTCACCCTGGTCTCCTCACGCGAGCAGGTCCTTCCCGGGGAGGACTCCGACGCCGCAAGCGTCATCGAGAACGTCTTTCGCCGTGAGGGAATGGTGGTGCTCGGCCGCTCGCGGATGAGCGCGGCCGAGCGGGTCGGCGACGAGGTCCGCGTCCTGCTCGAGGACGGCCGGGTCGTCGAGGGCAGCCACGTGCTGCTGGCCGTGGGTTCCGTGCCCCAGACCAGCGGCATCGGGCTGGACCAGGTGGGCGTCGAGTGCTCTACCAGCGGGCACGTCGAGGTCGATGGAGTCTCCCGGACGTCGGTGCGCGGCGTGTATGCCGCTGGTGACTGCACCGGGGTCTGGCCGCTCGCGTCGGTTGCCGCGATGCAGGGCCGCAAGGCCATGGCGCATGCGCTCGGGGACGCGGTGTCGCCCCTCGACCTGGCAGTGGTGTCGGCCAACGTGTTCACCGACCCGGAGATCGCGACCGTGGGCATCACCCAGCGTGACGTCGACGGCCACGAGGGAGACATCCGTTCGGTCACGCTGCCCCTGGCGACCAACCCCCGGGCCAAGATGGACAGTTTCCACGACGGCTTCGTCAAGTTGTTCGTACGCACAGGGCAGGGCACGGTCCTCGGCGGCGTTGTCGTCGCTCCGCGCGCGTCCGAGCTCATCTACCCGATCACCCTGGCCGTGCAGAACGGGCTCACCGTAGACCAGGTGGCCAGCTCCTCCACGATCTACCCGTCCATGACCGGGTCGGTGGCCGAGGTCGCCAGGATGGCGCTGCCGCCCCGATCGAAGCCGTAACCCGCGACTGCCCAACGCAAACTCAACGAGTTTGCGTCGGGGGCGCCAGTCCTTTCCTCGCAACTCAACGAGTTTGCGTCGGCTCCACGATGCGTCGTGGAGTGCACGACAACTCCTGGAGTTTGCGTTGGGGGGCGCCCCCGGGATGCCAGTGCTGCGCCTCAGCGGTGCGCGCTCAGCGGAGGATCAGTCGGCGTCCTTGATGTCGGCGATGACCGAGCCGCTCGTCACCGTCTCGCCGACCGAGGCCATGAGCGAGGTGATCACCCCCGACTTGTGGGCGTTGATCGGCTGCTCCATCTTCATTGCCTCCAGGACGACGACGAGGTCGCCGGCAGCAACGGTCTGGCCCTCCTCGACCGCGATCTTGACGATCGTGCCCTGCATCGGCGCGGTGAGCGAGTCGCCCGAGGCGGCCGCGCCAGAACGGCGGTCGCCGCCGCGCTTGGGCGCGGCCCTGCGGCCAGGGCCGGAGGGCGCAGCGGCGCCACCGGCGAGGGCGAGGCTGGCCGGGAGACTGACCTCGATGCGCTTGCCGGCCACCTCGACGACGACCTTCTGGCGCTCGCCCGCTTCCGGCGCCTCTGGCGTCGACCCGGCATACGGCTCGATGGTGTTGTCGAACTCGTCCTCGATCCAGCGCGTGTGGACGGCGAAGCTGGCGCCGGCGTCGGCGGGTGCGAAGGCGGGGTCGACGACAATCGCCCGGTGGAACGGCAGGACGGTCGGCATGCCGTCGATGACGAACTCGGCGAGCGCGCGCCGAGAGCGCTCCAGTGCCTCCTGGCGGGTACGCCCCGTCACGATGAGCTTGGCCAGCATCGAGTCGAAGGCTCCGCCGATGACGTCGCCTTCGACCACGCCGGAGTCAAGTCGTACGCCGGGGCCGGCCGGCGGACGGAAGGTCGTCACGGTTCCCGGCGCTGGGAGGAACCCGCGCCCGGCGTCCTCGCCGTTGATCCGGAACTCGATCGAGTGGGCGTGCGGGACCGGGTCAGGGTAGTCGAGCGTGCCACCGGCCGCGATGCGCAGCTGCTCGCGGACCAGGTCGATCCCGGTGACCTCCTCGGTCACCGGGTGCTCGACCTGCAGGCGGGTGTTGACCTCCAAGAAGGAGATGTCACCAGCCGGCCCCACCAGAAACTCGCACGTGCCCGCGCCGACATAACCGGCCTGCTTGAGGATGGCCTTGGAGGCGCGTACCAGCTCGGCGTTCTGCGCGTCGTTGAGGAACGGCGCGGGCGCCTCCTCGACGAGCTTCTGATGGCGCCGCTGCAGCGAGCAGTCGCGCGTCGACACGACGACGACGTTGCCTTCGTGGTCGGCCAGGCACTGGGTTTCAACGTGACGCGGCTTGTCCAGGAAGCGTTCGACGAAGCACTCGCCCCGCCCGAAGGCGGCCACCGCCTCGCGAACCGCGGACTCGTACAGCTCGCGGATGTCGGCCATGGTGCGGGCCACCTTGAGGCCGCGACCACCGCCGCCGTATGCCGCCTTGATGGCGACCGGCAGGCCGTACCGCTTGGCGAAGGTCACCACCTCGTCCGGCCCAGTGACCGGGTCCGGGGTGCCGGGGACGAGTGGTGCGTTTGCTGACAACGCGATGTGCCGAGCGGCGACCTTGTCGCCAAGTGCGTCGATGGCGTCCGGACCCGGACCGATCCACACCAGGCCGGCCTCGATGACGGCCCGCGCGAAGGAGGCGTTCTCGGCGAGGAAGCCGTACCCGGGATGGACCGCGTCGGCCCCGGCCTGTGCGGCGATGTCGAGCAGCTTGTCCTGCACCAAGTAGCTGTCGCCCGGGGTCGAGCCGCCGAGCGAGTAGGCCTCGTCTGCCACGGTGACGTGCAGCGCGTCGCGGTCCGGCTCGGCATAGACCGCAACCGAGCCGATCCTGGCGTCCTTGCACGCCCGAGCGACGCGAACGGCGATTTCGCCGCGGTTTGCGATCAACACCTTCGTGATCCGACCCATGGCTCGGAGCCTATCGCTAGGCCGTTCGAGCGGTCTGGGCTGGTGACCAAGGCTATGCCGCGCTAAGCCCTGCTGCGGACAGCCAGCAGCGCGAGGTTGGCGACGAAGGTCAGCCGCCGGTGCGGAAGCGTCCGCGACGCAGCGCCAGCACACCGCCGATCGCCGCGGCGACGAGGATCACCACAACCGCCCACAGCACCCACCCGTAGTCCGAGAGGTCGAGCGTCCTGGATGCTGTCGGTGTGCTGACCGCCTGGGGTGGCGGTTCCAGGCCCCCCGTAACCACCGGACCGGTGGTCTTGGGGGGCCCGCCCCCTGCGCTGGGTTGGCCGGCATACTGCGGCTGGCCCGCGGGTGCGCCGTTGACGGCGATCCGCAGCCGCAGCGTGACCGGTGTCGCCTTGTCGGTGTTGAGCAACGGCGTGGCGGACAGGCCGACGTAGTAGTAGCCGGCGATGGAGGCGGCGTTGCGCGCCCCGGACAGCAGGCCCATGTCGGGTTCGTCGACGAGTCGGTTCCGGTACATCACGGTCGGGCTATACCCGCCGATCAGCACACTTCGGTTGGCCTCCTCGAGGGAGCCCGACTCCTCCGGTGTCCCGGAGGAGCGCAGCAGCAGCGCCCGGTCCGGCCCGTAGATGCGCGTCTGCAACCGCACGAAGGCTGGCCTTGACGCGGTGCCGGGCGCCGGGGCGTCAACCGTGGCCACGAGCTGCTGGCCGAAGTCCAGGCGCGCCCGGTAGAAGACCTGCTCGCCGGGCAACAAGGTCTCGCGGTAGGCGCCCGGCGACACCGTCGCGGCATCGTCGAAGGAGCCGCCGCCATAGACCGTTTCGAGAGGGTCGGTTACCGCAGCGGGCTGGGGGACGCTGCCTTGGCTCGGCGCCGGGAGCGTGGCCACCTCGGTGGCCCGCGGTTCTTCGGTGACGAGCAGCTGGACGGGCACCGGGCTTGGCGTCCCTTCGGTCCGCTCGACGGTGGCGAGCAGCCGCGGTGCGGTCTGACACTCTTCGCTCGTGCCGGCTCCCGGTTCGCCGTACACCCGCACGGCGGCGGTCAGGACCTCGTTGAGGTACTCGATCGTCTCGAGCCGGTGGGGAGTGTCGTTCGCGCACAATGCGCCGCTGGGGGTGAGCAGCTCGACCCCGAAACGCTGGCTGTTCCAGTCCTGAACCGCAGAGACGGGCCGTGCCGTAAGGCTGAACCGGATCGTGGACCCTGGCGCCCGGTCGATCGCGTAGTACTTCTTGCCGGCACCGAGCTCGGTCGTGTCCACGTAGGCGCCGGGGCCGAGCGCCGGAGCGGACTGCACGTTGAGGGCGCCAGTCACCGGCTTACCGGAGGCCGTAAAGGCGCGCAGTGAGCGTTGGCTCAGCTTGGTCAGGCTTGCTGAGAGCTGCGAGGCATCCTCGGCGTCGAAGTAGGAGCCGTGCCCGGCCTCGGCGATGCACTGCAGCTGTCGGCGAGCGGTCGGGTTGACCGCGAACCCCACCGCGTCGACCTGCAGGTCCACCCCGGCTCCGACGACCGACTGTACCTGCGGGCAGGGGTCCGGCACACACGTCTCCTCACCGTCCGACACGACGATCAACGAGCGCTTGCCGGTCGTGCCAAGATCCGCGACGGCCCGGGTCAGCGCCCCGGCGATCGGGGTCGCGCCCACGGCGTCGAAGCCGGCGATGGCTGACTTCAAAGCGGCGCGGTCCAGCGGGGCGATGGGCGCGACCAGCTGCGTGTCGGCGCACGCCTCGGGAGAAGTCGAGCTGCCGCCGACCGTCGCGCCGTACACCCGCAGGCCGACCCGGACGCCGTCCGGAAGCGCGTCGACGACGGCGCCCAGCGAACGCTTGGCCGCCTCCAGCTTCGAGCCGCCGCTCGGGTCGGGACCCTTCATGGAGCCGGATGCGTCGAGGACCAGCAACAGCTTCGGCGCACTGGAGTCCTCCGCCGTTGCCGAAGACGCTGGGCCGGCCCCGGTCGCCGTTACCAGCAGCAGCACCAGAGCGGCAACTGTGCGTATGAGCAGTCGCCGCCAAGGCGAGAACGTGGTCACGGCGCCCCCTTCGGGTCGATTAGCTTTTGCAAAGATACTCTTTGCGATCGCAAACAGCAACCCCCAAGCTGGACGCCTAGGGTGGCATGCATGAGCATTCCCGGTGACATTCCCCTGCTCGGTCCCGGCCACGTGCGCATTCCCCAGCTGGGCTTCGGGGTGTGG
>JBIOUP010000235.1:0-14800 GCA_044867305.1 Dermatophilaceae bacterium | reverse complement strand
GACCCCGAGCGCTCCGCTGCGCACGACCCGCACGAACGAGGGGATGGTCGCGATGCCGATGGCGACCATCGCCACGACGATGCCCTGGCCGTAGATGGACGTGAGCATGATCGCCATGAGCAGGGCGGGGAAGGCGAGCAGCAGGTCGTTTCCGCGCATGACCGTCTCGCCCCAGCCTCTGGGGACCATGGCTGACAGGATGCCGAGCGGCACGCCGATGACGGCGGCCACACCGACCGACACGAAGCCGACGAGCAGTGTGGTGCGCGAGCCCGCCATGAGCTGGCTGACCACGTCGCGCCCGAACTTGTCGGTCCCCAGCCAGTGCTGCGCCGACACCGGGGCCAGTCGCTCGGCGGGGTTGACGTAGCCGGGGTCGTACGGGGTCCAGATGAGGGACACGAGCGCGACGACGGTGATAAACGCGACGATGGCGCCGCCGAGGACCAGCGTCGGCCCGAGGGCTCGGCGCCTGGCCCGGCCGGTCGGAGGCAGCAGTGCCCAGCTGCGCCGGGAGCTGAAGCTCATCGGTGGCCGGTCCGCAGGCGGGGGTCGATGACCAGGTAGAGGATCTCGACGAGGAAGTTGACAATCAGGACGGCGACGACGAGCACCATGACGACGTCCTGGACGACGAGCAGGTCACGCGAGCCGACCGAGTCCAGCAGCAGGCTGCCCAGGCCAGGAATGACGAAGACGCGCTCGATGACCACCGCGCCGATGAGCAGGGTGGCCAGCTGCAGACCGAGCACCGTCACCACCGGGATGGCCGCGTTGCGCAGCCCGTGGCGGACCAGCGCCCGCCCGGGGGTGAGCCCCTTGGCGCGGGCAGTGCGCAGATAGTCCTCGCGCAGCACGTCCAGGACCGCGCTGCGGACGTAGCGGGTCAGCACGGCGCCTTGCACGATGCCCAGCGCAAGTGCGGGAAGGATCAGCTGGCTGAGGAACCGCGTCGGGTCCTGCGCCGGCGGAGTCCAGCCCCCGGCCGGGAGCCACCCGAGGTACACGGCGAAGACGGTGATGAGCAGGATGCCGGCCAGGAACGCCGGGATGGCCACGCCGACCTGGGAGAGCGCGGCGAGCGCGAGCCCGGAGGGTCTGCGGTGGCGCACCGCCATGATGGTGCCCAGCGGGACCGCGAGGACGACCGCGATGAGCGTCGAGGCAAGCACGAGGATGAGGCTGACCTGCAGCCGGTCGGCGATCTGCGGCGCGATCGGCGCCTTGCTGATGTAGCTCACGCCCAGGTCGAAGCGGACCAGTCCGGACACCCAGGACGTGTACTGCTCGATGATCGGACGGTTGAGCCCGTAGGCGTCCCGCAGGGCGGCGACCGTTTCGTCGGTGGCGTTGATCCCGAGCGAGGCCCGGGCCGGGTCACCCGGGAGCAGCACCATGAAGCCGAACACGAGCGCCGAGCTCACCGCGATGCTCACCAGGAAGATCGCGGAGCGCTCGAGCACCCGCAGCAGCATGGCGTCAGCCTGCCATGCCCGCGTGTGTGTGACGGCGCCTCCGCCGCCTCCGCAGACGGTCGCGTCGACTGGCCCGTCACTGAATCCGTAGCCGCACCCCTCATCGAAAGGTCAGTCGATGCGGTTATTCGGCATCGATAACAGCATCTACTGCCCACTTGTCGAGTGTTGGGTCCGGGCGCGTGAGGTCGGACGGGCTACGTGCGGGGTTATCCGGGTCAGGTGCGGGCGATCCGGGTCAGGTCCAGGGAGGTCGTGATGGCGTTCTTCGGCAGGCCGACGAGGTTGGCGTCCGTGGCCATGAGGTTGGGCAGCAGGAACAGGTAGTCGGCTGCCACGTCGTCGGCCAGGATCCGGGCCGCCTTGCGCATGTTGTCGATGTACTCGGTCTCGGTGCCGAGGTCGGCCGCGGTCAAGGCCGCCGTGAACTCGGGGTTGCTGTACTTCGTGTAGTAGGTCGGGTCCCCGAAGACGGCGCGCATGTCGCGCGGTTCCACGTGGGCCACGATCGACAGGTCGAAGTCGCCGCCGGTGAAGACCTGCTTGAGCCAGTCCTGGAACTGCAGGCTGGTCAGCTCGACCTTGAAGCCGACCCCCTCGAGCTGGCTCTTGACCACCTGTCCGCACGACACGGCATACGGGAGGTTGGGAATGCGCAGCCGCAGCGTGGCGCCCGCCTTCCCAGCCTGGGCGAGCAACGCTGTCGCGCCGGCCTTGTCGTAGGGAAGTACGCCGGTGAGGTCTTCGTACCACGGATCGGTGGGGGGCACGAAGGAGCCGATGAGGGTGCCCTTGCCGGCCCAGCAGGTGTCCATGAGGGCCTTGTGGTCGATGCCCTGGCGGATGGCCTGCCGGACCCGTTTGTCCTTGAAGATGTCCTGGCTGTTGTTGAACGCCATGAGCACCTCGCCGGCGGTGGTGCCCTGCAGGACGTTGTACTTGGAGTTCGACGTGAACTGGCCGAGAGACTCCGGCGCCTGGATGATCGCCGCGTTCACCGCCCCGGTGAGCAGGGCGTTGTTGAGCGCGGTCGGGTCGGCGATGTACTTGACCGTCACGTGCTGGTAGAACGGCTTGCTGCCCCAGTACTTGTCGTTGCGGGCCAGCGTGATCGAGTCGCCCATGACCCGTGACTCCACGGTGTAGGCGCCCGTGCCGACCGGCTTGTTGGCCAGGTCCGCGACTCCGTCGGGCGTCATCATGGCGCCGAGGTGCGTCGTCATCCGGAACAGCCAGTCGTTGCTGGGCTGGCTGAGGTTGACTGCCAGCTTGGTGGGTGAGAGCGCCTGGGCCGAGGCGACGACGTCCATCGCCTTCTTGAGGCCGTTGGTCCACTTGGTCTTGACGTAGTTGATCGAGAACACCGCGTCGTCGGCGGTGAAGGTCTTGCCGTTGCTGAACGTGGCGTTGTCGACCAGGTCGAAGGTGTAGGTCTTGCGGTCGGGCGACACGGTCCACGTCTTGGCCAGGCTGGGCTGGTACTTGCCGGTCTCGTCGAGCTTGACCAGCGACTCGTAGACGTTGGTCATCATGATCTGCGGGATCGCGGCCCCCGACTGGGTCGTGAAGTCGTAGTTGGCCGGTTCCAGGGTGAGGCCGACCTTGACGGTGTCGCCGCCGGAGGTGGTGGCCGGGGTGGTGCTGGAGCCCGCAGTGCAGGCGGCCAGCCCGATGCCGAGCGCGGCAAGGGGCGCGACGAGGCGCGGGAGGCGAGGGGTCACGGGGGCTCCAGTCGGTGGCGGACAGCGTTCTGTGGCAGCACAGCGTACGGGTTAGCGGATGGCCGCCGGAATGCGGGCGAGCCCTGACGCGACCTTCGTCACCGAAGCGACATCTTGACTTCCGGCCACTGGTTGGTTACCTGAGATCGTGGGGTTGCGTACCGACGCCGATCTTGGCGACTTGTCGGCAATTGCGTTGTGTGCTGGGTATGCCGGATCGCGCTTCTCCCCCGTCGAGGTCCACGAGGCGGTCCAGGCCCGGATCGAGCGGCTCGAGCCGACGGTCAACGCTCTTGCCGCCCACGATCCCCAGGCCTCGCTGGCCGCGGCTCGCGCGAGCGAGCGGCGCTGGTCGCGCGGAGAGCCGCTCGGCCCGCTGGACGGCATACCGCTCACCATCAAGGAGAACCTCGCGCGGGTAGGAGTGCCGATGCGCTTCGGCTGCGCCGGCCTGGAGCCGGTGTGGCCGCGGCGTGACGCGCCCGTGACCGAGCGCGTGCTGGAGTCGGGCGCGGTCATCGTCGGCTCGACGACGATGCCGGACTGGGGCATGCTCTCCTCCGGGGTCTCCTCGCTCTACGGCATCACCCGCTCGCCGGCGGACCCGACGTTGACGACCGGGGGCAGCTCGTCCGGGGCCGGCGCGGCGACCCTGGCCGGGTACGGGCCGGTGCACATCGGCACGGACATCGGCGGGTCGATCCGGCTTCCCGCGACCTGGCTTGGCGTGGTCGGCCTCAAGCCGTCGTTCGGCCGGGTGCCGCTCGACGCGCCCTACCTCGGCCGGGTGGCCGGGCCGCTCACCCGGACGGTGGCCGATGCCGCGCTCGCCATGTCGGTCCTGTCGCGCCCGGACGAGCGGGACTGGTCGGCGTTGCCACCGGCGCAGCTGGACTGGTCCGTGGAGGGTGCCTCTGTGACTGGGCTGCGGGTCGGACTGCTGCTGCTCGACGCGGGGTGCGGTATGCCGTGCGAGCCGGCGGTCGCGGCGCTCGCCGAGGCGGCTGGGCGGGCCTTCGCGGCCGGCGGGGCCTTGGTGGAGCGGCTGTCGCCGTGGTTGACGGCGTCGATGCTGGCCGACATCGACCTGTTCTGGCGGGTCCGTTCGCTCGTCGACCTGCAGCGGTTGGCGCCCCAGCGGCAGCGGCTGGTGCTACCGTACCTGGTGGGCTGGGTGAGGGGTGGCGAAAGCGCCTCTGGCACAAGGGTTCTGCAGGCCTATCAGTCCATCATGGAGATGCGCGCCGCGACCGTTGCCGCCACGACGGCATACGACGTGGTCTTGTCGCCGGTGGCGCCCGTGGCTGCGTTCCCCGCGGAGTGGCCGATGCCGTGGGGCCATGATCCGCACTGCGGGATGGCGCACATCGGGTTCACCGTGCCGTTCTCGATGTCCGGCCAGCCGGCCTGCTCGGTTCCGGCCGGGCCGCTGCCGGACGGCCGGCCGGTCGGAGTGCAGATCGCCGGGCGCCGGTTCGACGATGTCGGTGTGCTGCGCGCCGCCGCGTGGTTCGAAGCGGCCCGCTGCGGTTGAAGCCGCGCCGGAAGGTCCACATCAACCATTTCCGCCACGTGCAGCGGCGCCAGAGGCACAGAGAGGCAGCGAACAGGCATGACCGGCAAGCTCGATGGCAAAATCGCCCTCATCACCGGCGTCGGCGGGGGCATCGGCGGCACGGCGGCGCAGATGTTCTGCGCCGAGGGTGCGCGGGTGGTGGCGTGCGACCTCAACGAGCGGGGGGCGCAAGCCACGCAGGATGCCGTCCGGGCGACTGGCGGTGAGATCACGGTCATGGGCGGGGTCGACCTGGGCGATGCCGCCCAGGCCAAAGCCTGGGTGGATGCCGCGGTGGCGACCTACGGCGGCATCGACGTGCTGTACAACAACGCGTCGACCCAGCGGTTCGCGCCGCTGGAGGAGCTGACGGTGCCGGACTGGGACTTCACCATGCGCAACGAGCTCAGCCTCGTCTTCTACACGGTCAAGGCCGCCTGGCCACATCTGAAGGCGAACGGCGGTGGCTGCATCATCAACGTCGGCTCCATCGCGGCCCTCCGAGGCGTGGAGTTCATGCCGCAGAACGCCCACGGCACGGCCAAGGGCGGCGTCATCTCGCTGACCCTGCAGCTCGTCGTGGAAGGTGGCCCACACGGCATACGAGCGAACGTCATCAGCCCCGGGCTCATCGAGACGCCCAACACGGGGCCCATGCTCGCCGACCCGCCCGAGCGGATGAAGCGCGTGGTCCTGGACCGGATTCCACTCGGGCGGCACGGTCAACCCGAGGACATCGTCAACGCGGCGATCTTCCTGGCCTCCGACGAGGCCGCCTGGATCAGCGGGGCGAACATCGTCGTCGACGGAGGCGCCTCGGTCCTCGGCTAGCCCGTCGGGTACGTGGGTGCCGCGCCCAGCGCAGTTCCCGCCCTCACTGGGACCAGCCCGACAGGAGCGCCTGCCACGCCAGGGCGTCGCAAACTGGCCTATCCGAGAGTGGCAGCACACACCTGCCGCCAGGCTCGCCTGTGGGGCTCAGCAAAGAGCCCAGGTCAACCTCGGCTGACCTGGGCTTGCTTCGTAGCGGGGGCAGGATTTGAACCTGCGACCTCCGGGTTATGAGCCCGGCGAGCTACCGAGCTGCTCCACCCCGCGTCGGTAGACCTTCACCATACGTGACCGCCGCTGCCCCGGCCAAATCGCCGAGCGCATCGACGCCAACGGGCGACGGCTCACCCCGCCAGCCGCGGCTAGTCTCGGGGCGTGCCGGGATGGTGGGGTTTCGCGGCGACGGCGGGCGACCCGCTCGGCGCAGCGGACTGCGAAGCGCTCTCACACGGCCTACTCGCGCAGCCGGTAGCCGCCGTGAGCAGCGTGGCGTTCCTGGGTGCGGCCGGTTGGCTTTTCGTGAACCGCCCGCGCCGCGGGGTGCAGCGACGCGCCGCCGGCGGGTATGCCGCGCTCGTCGGACTCGTGGGAGTGGGCAGTCTGGCCTACCACGGGCCGCAGCTCACCGGCGCTGAGCTGCTGCATGACCTGTCCATCGCCACGGTGCTGCTCACCGGCGCCGGGGTGCCGCTGGACCGGTTGCTGCGGGCGCGACCGGTCCTTGCCGAAGGCGCCAGACAGTACGTCCCCATAGCCGCGGGCACGCTCGCCGCCGGGCTCACGGCATACCTGCTTGGCCGCACGAGCAGCGCGCTGTGCCGCCCCGAGTCGTTGTTGCAGCTGCACGGCGTCTGGCACGTGCTGATGGCCGTCTCGCTCGCAGCGTGGGGAGCAGCGCTGTGGGGAGGACGGACCTCGCCCGGGTAGTCAGCTGGACGGCGTGGTCACGCTGGCCGAGCCCTGCGGCTGAGCGGCAGCCGCTCTGGTGATCGCTTCCTTGAGCCGCTGCTGGGCTTCGCCATATTTGGCGAAGTCGCCGGCCTTGAGCGCCGCGTCAGCGTCGGTGATCGCCTGTTGGGCATCGGCCAGGGCTTGAGCCAGCGCCGTATCCGACGCGGTCGGCGCGGGCTGCGGCTGCCCCGGTGTCGTTGAGGCCGGGGGCTGGGCAGTCTGCCCGCCGAACAGCTCGTTGAGCGCGTCGTCGAGCGTGTCCGACCAGGCCAGCTTCTCCCCGAACGCGACGACGATGGCCCGGCCTATCGGGAACGGCGAGGCCGCGGCGCCCTGGATGTAGATCGGCTCGACGTAGAGCATGCCGCCGGCCATCGGCAGGGTCAGCAGGTTGCCCAGGGTGACCTTCGAACCCTGCTGTCTGGCGTTGTTGAGGAACTGCGACAGGGTGAGGCTGAACGCCTTCGAGGACGCGTTGGACGAGCTGATGTCGTTCTGCACCTGCCCGGGCCCTTTGACGTTGCTGTTGGGCGGCATCTCGAGCAGCCGCAGGGCGCCGTAGCCGTCGCTGCGCTTGCCGGCGGTCGGCCCCGCGTTGGCACTGACCGCAAGGAAGCCCGAGAGCACCTCCCGCGTTCCGACCGGCATGAATGTCGTCGTCAGCGAGAACTCCGGCGTCGCCTGGCCGGGCATGGCGATGCTCTGGTAGTAGGCCGGCTGGTCGGTGTTGCGCTCCTCCTGCGTGGGGTCGGTGGGAATGCGCCAGAAGTCCTGCCCACCGTAGAACGACTCCGGGTCCTGGACGTGGTAGCGGGCCAGCAGCTGGCGTTGGACCTTGAACAGGTCCTCGGGGTAGCGCAGGTGCGACATGAGCGAGGCGCTGATGTCGGACATGGGCTGGACCGTGCCGGGGAACGCCGACTGCCAGGCCTTGAGAATGGGGTCGGTCTCGTCCCAGGCGTACAGGTGCACCGAGCCGTCGAAGGCGTCGACGGTGGCCTTGACCGAGTTGCGGATGTAGTTCAGCTGTCCCTGCTCCAGGGTGGTCACGGACCGGCGGGAGCGCGTGGTCGAGTCCGAGGTCGACGCGGCCATGGAGGTCAGCCGCGAGTTCGGGTAGTTGGCGGTGGTCGTGTACCCGTCGACGATCCACAGCACGTGCCCGTCGACGATGGACGGGTAGGCGTTGCCGTCGAGGGTGAGCCAGGGGGCGACCTTGCCGACGCGCTCGCGCGGAGTGCGGTAGTCGAGGATGCGCGAGTCCGAGTTGAGAGCGTCTGAGAGCAGGAAGTTCGGCTCGCGGTACTTGATCCCGTACGCCAGCTTCTTGAGGCCGTTGTCCAGCGACACTCCGCCCGACCCGGCATACGTGTTGTTGACCTGCTGGGAGCCCTCGGCCGCGAGGTAGTCGAACTCCCGCGGCGACGCGCCCTTGACCCCGCCGACGATCGAGTATGCCGGGGACTGCTCGCCGAAGTAGATGCGGGGCTCGTACTGGCCCAGCGCGTTGCCGGCGGGAATGGCCGACTCGATGTAGACCGGCTCGCCGCCTTCCTGGCGGTTGGCGTACGCGACGACCATGCCGTAGCCGTGCGTGTAGACGGTGTGGTCGTTCAGCCAGTTGCGTTGCGCCGCGGGGACGCCGTCCAGATCCATCTCCCGGGCGGCGACGACGGCGTCGCTCGACTGTCCGTTGACCGTGTAGCGGTCCACGTCGAGCGCGTCGGGGAAGGCGTAGTAGCTGCGGGTGCCGTGACGCTGCTTGACGGTGGGCGAGATGACGTTGGGGTCGATGATCCGGATGCCGGGGATGGCGCCGGCTGTGTTGCGCAGCTGGGTCTGGCTGGCTTCGACGTTGGGCTGGACGGGGGTCACCTCGATCTTGTCCAGCCCGTATGCCGCGCGTGTCGAAGCGATGTTGCGAGCCAGGAACGGCGTCTCCAGCGACTTCTCGCTCGGCTTGACCCGAAGGGACTGGATGAGCGCCGGGAAGATGCCGCCGATGACGATCGCGACGACGAGCAGCAGAACGGTGCCGACGACCGGTAGTCGCCAGGAATGGGTCCAGATGACCGAGATGAACATGAGCGCGACGATGACCGACGCGATAGCCAGGATCGCCTTGACCGGCAGGACGGCGTTGGCGTCGGTGTACTGGATGCCGGTCATCAGGTCCGAGGTCTGCAGTGAGAGGGAGTAGCGCTCCAGCCAGTAGGCGGCCGCACGCACCAGGACGAGGGCGGCCAGGATGGTGGACAGGTGCAGTAGGGCCGCCCGGGTCGTGTCGCGGCCGCGGTTCTGGAACTGCAGCCCGCCGTAGACGTAGTGGGTGAAGGCGGCGGCGATCGCCCCGAAGATGAGGACCATGCTGAGGAACCCGACGACGAACGACAGCCACGGCAGGGTGAAGACGAAGAACCCGATGTCCAGGCCGAACTGCGGGTCCGTGGTGCCGAACTGGGTGCCGTTTCGCCACAGCAGGAAGTTCTCCCACTGCTGGGCGGCAGCGAACCCGGTGAGGATTCCGACGATGATGGGGATGACGATGGTGCCGATCCGGCGGACCGGTTCAAGCGCCTCGCGGTAGCGGTCGAGAGCGTCCTGCTGAGGCGTGGTCGGGGCATAGACGGGCCGGGCTCGGTACCCGTACCACAGGCTCGACCAGACCACGCCACCGGCGATCAGCCCGCCGACGATGCCCAGCAGCAGCTGCGCGCCGAGCTGGGTGCTGAAGACGGAGCGGAAGTGAACGGAGTCGAACCACATGACCTCGGTCCATACCGAAGCAGTGATCGTCGCGATGACCGCCAGGGCGGCAAGGACGATGACCGTGATGCCCAGGGGGCTGCGGCGCTTGGCGGACTTGGCTGCCGGCGGCCCATTTCGGGCACCTGGTCGATCGTCCTTCTCGAACCACTCCCGTTCACTCACTACAGCAGGCTACGTGAGGTTTCTGAGTGCCCTGCCGGATCCGAGCGCCCGGCCCTGGTCGTTATCGGACCGGAACATGCTCACGGCACGCGTCCCTGACCGATTGGCCGACGTCAGCAGTGCGGCAGCGAAGCCGTCTCGCCCCGGCCGATCGACTCCACTGCTGCTCGCGCCTGGTCGAACGTCTCCACCTTGACCACCGTCATCCCCTCGGGCACTCGCCCGTCCACGTCGGGACAGTTGGCCCCCGGCGCGAGGAAGTAGCCCGAACCGGCCGCCCGAGCCCCGACCATCTTCTGGCGGATGCCATCGATCGGGCCCACCGTGCCGTTGTCGCTGATGGTCCCCGTCCCGGCAACGGACTTGCCGCCGGTCAGCTCACCGTCGGTGAGCTTGTCGTAGACGCCCAGCGAGAACATCAGGCCCGCCGAAGGGCCGCCCACGTTGCCTGCGTCGATCGAGACGCTGAACGGCAGCCGGTGCTCGAGGCCGAGCACGATGCCCAGCACCGTCCGCCCGTCATCGGACTTGGCGGTCTTGGGATGAACGGTCATCGGCGCGCCATCGCGTTCGACGACCGTTTCGACCGGGTCGCCGGGTGTGACCTTCTGCAACGCGGTCCGCGCCGCGTTGGCGTCGGTGATCGGTGTCCCCCCGATGCTTACCAGGATGTCGTCGGCCTTGAGCTCGCCCGCAGACGGTGCATCCGGCGAGAGCCGCGAGACCGAAACGACAGTTGGCACGTCATAGCCCAGAGCCCGGAGGGCGACTGCGGCAGCGGCCTGTTGAGAGCCGGACATCTCGACCCGGTTCTCCTCGGCCACCTGCTCCTTGGTCGCGTCGGGTGGGAACAGCGCGTCGACCGGGAACACGTCACGGTTGGGGTCCAGCCACGCGGTCAGCACGTCGACCGCGTTCACGGGGAATCCCGGTCCACCCACGACCCGCACCGTCGTGAAGTCCAGCGAGCCGGAGGTGGGGTAGGTCTCCCGGCCGCTGATGGCGATGCGGTCGACGTGCGTGCCGTCGGCCTTCTCCTGCGTCCCCAGCACGTCGGTCGCCGGCCCCGGACTCATGATCGCGTAGGGCAGATGGACCACGCTCACGGCCGCCCCGAGCGCGAAGGCGATCGCGAGCAGGACGACCGCCCGGACGACGGATCGCCGCGAGGGCATCCGCCGGGGACCGGGCTCGCCGGGGACCTCGGGAACCGGCCCCACCGGTTGCTCGCTCACGGCGCCCCTACCCACTCGTCCGTGCCGTCGGTGAAGGTCTGGTGCTTCCAGATCGGCACCGTGGCCTTGAGCTCGTCGATGAGCGAGCGGCATACCGCGAACGCCTCCGCCCGGTGCACGGCGCCGACGGCGGCCACGACCGCCAGCTCGCCGACCGCGAGCGGTCCGACCCGGTGCACGACCGCCACGCCCCGCACCTGCTCATGCCGGGCGAAGCGTTCGGCCAGTCGCTGGAGTGCCGCAGGAGCGCTCGGGTGGCAGGTGTACTCCACCAGATCGACCGCCTTGCCGTGGTCATGGTCGCGCACGGTCCCGACGAAAAGCACGACCGCGCCCGCCTGTTCGTCCCCGACGGCCGAGCGCACCTCGTCGATGGACAGTGGCGTGGACCGGATGTCCCCAACGACCGCACGCGCGTGCGTCCGGCCCGGGTGGGTGCTCACCCGTGCCCCCTCTTGGCCCGGCGAAGGGCGGCCGCCGTGCCGACCAACGCGACCGCTGCGCTGGCCGCGCCGAGCGCGGCCTCCTTGCGGTTGACCCGGCGCGCCCCCAGTGCATGGCGCCCCTTGATGGAGTCGAGCAGGACCCCGACGCAAGTCGTGTTGTCGTATGCCGGTCGCCAGCCCGCCGCGCGCAGGGTCCGCGAGTCCACGGCCCAGGGGTACACGGCATACGTGAGCTCGCTCGCCGGGGCCGGCAGGATGCCCACCCGGTGCAGGCGCGACGCGGTGCCCAGAGCAACGGCCTCGGTGAGCTCGACCCGCCGCATTCCGGTCAGGACTTCGACCTCGTGCTGGGTGAGCCAGCCCTCGGCGCCGACGGTGACGACCGGCCCCAGGCCATGGGTGAGGACCGTGACGACGGCGGCGGCGAGGTCGTCGACGTGGCAGAACTGCCAGGCCGGCGCGGCGCCCTTGACCGCGAGCAGGCGGGGAGCCTCGAAGTGGCGGGTCAGGACCGTGTCGATGCCGGGGCCGACGACGGCTGCCGGGCGCACCACGGTGTACTCGAGGCCGGGATGCACCCCTCGGGCCTGCTGGATGACCTCCTCGACCGCGAGCAGGTCCCCCACGACACCGAGGTCACGCACGGCGCGGAGCGGGGCGTCCTCGGTGAGCGGGACCGGGTTGTCGGCCCTGGCTCCGTAGACGGTGGCCGAGGTGACCACGACGAGGCGCGACGCGCCCGCGGCGGCCGTCGCGGTGGCCAGGGTCTGCGCGATGCGCACGGTGCGGTCTCGCCGGGCGGCGGTGCGCGCGGCCAGAGCAGCTTGCAGGTCAGCCGGTGCGGCAACCCAGACGACGGCGTCGACACCGGCGAGCGCCGCCAGCACCGTCGGCGCGGCTGGGTCGGCAAGGCGCCATTCGGCGGGCCCAGTCCCTTCGACGCTGTCGATGGCTACCGGCGCCAGCATCTGCCCGGTCTCTCGGGCAAACCGAGCCAGTGCCTCGGTGATCCGTGCTCCCGGGACCGTGCCTGCCTCCACCACCGCGACCCGCACCGGCATCGGCTGGCGCCAACCGTTCGCGGCGGTCGGGGCGTGGCCCGGGGAACTCACGCGGACCTCCTGTGGTTGTCTGGGAGGTACATCCTCTCAGGTGGCAGGAGCAGTCATGTCCGACCGCGGCGAGCCGGGCTCAGCCCCCGACGATCCCGACCGACCCGAGGAGCCAGGCTCCGGCGACGCCTGGTCCGGGGCGGTCGACCATCCCGCCGACGCCGGCAGCACGGGTCGCCCCCCGATGGGTTTCAGCGCTTCCAACAGCCCCTCCTCCGGGGCTGAGCAACCAGGCTCCGGTGCCGGCATACCCGGCCTGGACGAGCTGCTGGCGGCCTTGGGCGAGCTGGTGGGCGGGTCCGGCGGCACCCCCGACCTGGAGGGGATGCTCAAGAGTGTGCTGGGCGAAGGCGCCAGCCTGCCACCTGAGGTGAGCCAGATGCTCGCGGCACTGACCGCCGACCCGTCACGCAACCCGATGGCTGCCATGGTGCGCCAGCAGCTGGGCACGTTGTTCAGCAACCAGTCCCCGAAGGAGCGCCTGGACACGGCGCGCGACATCGCCCGCAAGATGCTTTCGGTGCGGGGCGACCGAGCCGTCACCGACGCCGAGCGCCGCGAGGTCGAGGATGCCGTGCACGTGGCCCAGCTGTGGGTCGACCCGGTGACCGGTTTCGGCTCGGCGGGCGGCTCGGGAGAGGCATGGAGCGGCGCAGACTGGGTGGAGGCGACCATGCCCACCTGGTACAACCTCGTGGAGCCGGTGGCCGAGGGGGTCACCCGCGCTGCCACCGACGCGCTGCGCAAACAGTTCGACCAGTTCGGCGCCGGAGCGCTGCCCGAGGGGCTCGGAGATCTCGTCGGGCAGGTCGGTCCCGCTCTCGAGCAGCTCTCGGCCGGGCTGTTCGCCGCGCAGATCGGCCAGGCCGTGGGCACCCTGGCCGCGGACGTTCTCGGCGGCACCGAAGTGGGGCTGCCGCTCGTGCCGCCGGGCACGGTGGCGTTGCTTCCGGCGCAGGTGGCGCAGTTCGGGGAAGGGCTGGGGGTCGACGCGACCCAAGTGCGCCTCTACCTCGCCGTGCGTGAGGTGGCCCGGGTGCGGCTTTTCGCCGAGGTCCCGTGGCTCGGTTCCCAGCTGGAGGCGGCGGTCCGCGACTACGGCCGGCACATCAGCATCGACACCGACGCTATCGAGTCTGCGGTGCGCTCCCTCGACCTCGGCGACCTCAGCGCGCTGCAGAGCGCCTTCTCGCAAGCCCAGCTGTTCGCTCAGACGACCACCCCGGAGCAGCGGGCCGCGTTGAGCCGCCTGGAAGCGACGCTGGCCCTGGTCGAGGGGTGGGTCGACCTGGTCACCGACCAAGCGGTCGCCCAGCACCTGCCACAGGCAGAGGCGCTCGGCGAGGCCGTGCGCCGGCGGCGGGCCGGCGGACCCGCGCAGAAGGTGTTCGCCTCACTTGTCGGGCTGGAGCTGCGGCCGCGACGGCTCAAGGACGCGCGCAACCTCTGGGCCGCGCTGGAACAGGCCGGCGGCGTGCAGCTGCGCGACGGTTCGTGGCGTCAGCCCGACCTGGCGCCGACGGCCGCCGACTTGGACGACCCGCTGGGCTACACGGAGCGGCGCACCTCTCCCCCGGTCCGCGATGCTCTCGACGCCGAGCTGGACGCCCTGCTTTCTGGTGGCAGCGCCGAGGACTCCGGCGACCAGGATTCCGGCGACCAGGATTCCGGCGACGAGGATTCCGGCGACGAGGATTCCGGCGAGCCGGGAAGGCCCGACCAGGCGTAAGCACAGCTGCGCGCTCGGAAGGAGCGGCTGCCACGCTGTGCGGGGCAAGGCCTCCGATCCAGGCATCCGCTCACGAATCGCTCATCGACAGCCCCGCCGCGGCGGAGACCCCCTCCAGGTAGCCACGAGCCCGCTCCAGACGGGGGTATGCCGTGAGATGGGCCCAGAAGTCGGGCCCGTGACCGGGGACGATGAGATGGGCCAGTTCGTGCAGGATGACGTAGTCCAGAACATAGGAGGGCATCCCCCGCACCCTGGAGGAGATGCGGATGCTGCGGTGGGCCGGAGTGCACGAGCCCCAACGCCCGTTCTGGTTGTCGACCCAGCGGATCGTGCGCGGGTTGGCGTGTCCACCGAGGTAGCGCTCGGACAGCTCGCGCGCCCTGGCGCTCAGCTCGTGGTCGCTGGGCTGGCGCCGCCCATCCCGACGCTCGAGGCGACCGACCATGGTCTGCACCCACTCGGCCTCCTCGGCGCGAGTGAACCGCGCCGGGATGAGCACGACAGTGCGGTTGCCGTCCCGGTAAGCGCTGACCGTGCGCCGCCGTTTGGCGCTGCGGCGGACCTCGACCCGATGCGGCTCGGCCCGGCCGGCGTCGAACGCGGCCGTCTGAAGCCCGCTGGCCGCAGCCGCGCCGGCTTGGAAGGTGCTCACCGCCTTGGCGTCCATGCTGCTCACCATACGACGCGATCCCGACAACCCTGTGGAAAACCCGCCGCTGTCACCACCCCCGGAAGACCCGCGAGCGGCGCTCGGCGGCGGCCTTGATGCCCTCCAGCAGGTCGCTGGTCGCCAGCGTGACGGACTGGGCCA
>JBIOUP010000234.1:0-16107 GCA_044867305.1 Dermatophilaceae bacterium | reverse complement strand
CGCCACAGCCGTCTGCGGCGACGGCCTGGAGCAGCGGACCGCCCCCGGAAGGACCCGCCTGAGCGCCTGTGCTTGGTAGGCGCCAGAATGGCTGGGCCATCAAGGACGGGAGTGCTCAATGCGGGTCGCAGTGCTGGGTTCAGGCAACGGCGGCTGTGCGGTCGCATTCGACTACGCGCAGCACGGGCACGAGGTCAGCCTCTACGGCACCGAACGCTTCCCCGTCAACAGCGAGGCGGTTGCTGAGGCCGGCGGCATCCAGGCCTCTGGGGTGCTATCCGGTTTCGCCCCGGTCAGGTATGCCGGCCACGACGCCGGCGCCGCGATGGAGGGCGCCGAGCTGGTCATCGTCGTCGGGCCGGCATACGCGACCGAGCCGCTCGCGCTCATCGCCCAGCCGCACCTGCGTTCGGGGCAGGCGGTCCTCGTGTGCCCGAGCTCGGGAGGCGGGAGCCTGGTCTTCAAACACGCTGTCGGGCTCGCGCTGCAGGACGAGTCGATCACGGTCGGCGACACGAGCACGCTGCCGTATGCCGTGCGCGTCACCGCCCCCGGGGTCATCCGGGTGTTTCACAAGCTGGTTGCGGCGATCTACGTCGCTGCCGTGCCGCGCTCGGGCACCGGCCGGCTCGTCGCTGCGCTGGAAGGCGTCTACCCGGGGGTTGAGGCGGCCACGAGCGTCCTGCAGACCGCGCTGCAGAATGGCAACCCGGTGATCCACCCGCCGGTCACGCTGCTCAACGCCGCGCTCATCGAGCGGACCGGCGGTGACTTCCTGTTCTACGAGGAGGGCATCACGCCGGCCGTCGGCCGGCTCATCGAAGGTGTGGACCTCGAGCGGCTGGCCCTGGCCAAACGGCTCGGGCTGTCGGTGACGAGTGAACCGCAGACCGGGATGGCGCAGGGATACATGCTCGAGGACAACTACTCGACCGGATACTCGAGGGCGCCCGGCTTCCTCGGCATCGGCGCCCAGCCGCAGCTGGACCACCGCTACCTCACCGAGGACGTCGGGTACGGCCTGGTGTGGCTGTCCGATCTGGGTCGGCAGATCGGGGTGGCCACCCCGGTCATCGATGCGGTCATCCAGGTTGCCTCGACGGTGCTTGCCCGTGACTTCCGCACCGAAGGCCTGCGGACCATGGCCTCGCTGGGCCTGCAGAGCTTGTCGGTGGAGCAGCTCGCCGCGCTCTAGGGCGACCGACCGGCATACCCTCACCTGGCTTGGTCGCGGGGTCTGAGGTACTGGGGCTCGGATCTGAGGCAGGTTCCCCATGTGAGTGCCGGCTGTGGTTTCTAGGTTCGTTGACACCAAGCCAGCACCGACGAGAGGGAACTCCGCATGCCTCGTACCACCCGCGTCCTACCGCTCGCAACCATGGCCATTGCCGCCGCAGCCCTGAGCGTGGCTGTCGGCTCGTCAAGCGCCTTGGGGACCGTCGCTCCGGGCACCCCCGGCAAGGACGTGCACTTCGGCCTCGACAACGACAACGCCACCAACGAGTTCATCCAGCCTGCCGGCGTAGCTGCCAAGCTGCACATGGACAACACCGACGTGCTGTTCGGCCGGGACGGCGGGGACCTGCTCGTCGGCAACAAGGGCTCGGACACGCTCGTGGGCGGTAACGGCCCGGACATCCTCGTCGGCGGTCCCGAGCGGGCCACCTCGCCCAACAGCGACGTGCTCATGGGCGACAAGGGCGACGACGTCAACATCTGGGCGCCGGGCGACGGCAGCGATGTGTTCCTCGGCGACGAGGGCTACGACACTGCGATCTTCGCGCCCTTCGTTGGCGTCAGCGACCAAGTCGAGTCCTTGCAGCTGCGTCAGTGGAACGGGCGCCAGATCCCTTCCGTGGAGATCGACGCGCTGCCGCAGTTCTCCTGCACGATCATCCCCGTTCCGCCGTCCGAGCAGCTCGGGGTCGAGCACCTGGTCCGGTTCAACGTCGGCGACTCGCCCGTCGTCAGCGTGCGGCTTCGCCAGGTCGAGCAGGTGCTGTGCCCAGGCGCACACCCAGGCGAGGTCCTGGTCGCGGACCTGAGCGACGCAGACCCGCACTTCTCCCCGCACCCTCTTGGCGACGTCAAGGGCCTCTCCGGCGCGATCATCGCACCGGTTTCCTGAGCCGCCCGCCTACTCAACGTGCTGGCTGTTCCTCGTTCGGGGGGAACAGCCAGCATGGGGGTTACGGGCGAGCCGCGCTGAACGCGGTTGTGGGGCGTGGCTGCGGCACTCCGTCGACGACGAGGTCCACGCGCTCGTTGTAGAACGCCACCCGCTCGGCGATGTGCTGGACGGCGGGCATGGGGAAGGTGTACGACCAGGCGATGTTCTCGGCGCCCGGAAGGCTCCAGTACCGGTCTGCAACGCCTTTGTAAGGACAGACGGTTTCATGGCTGGACGGCTTGAGCTCGGCGCCGACCAGGTCCTCCTGCCGCACGTAGTAGCGGGTGGGAAGCCCGGTCTCGAAGAGCACGACCGGGTCACGGCTCTCGGCCAGCAGCTGCCCGTCCAGGCTGACGGTGACGTGCCGGCTGCTGGGCAGCGCGTCGACACGATGGTGCGGGTCGCGTGGGTGGCCGAAGACGATCTCGTCCTCCTCCAGCCACCGGGTGAGCACCCCTGGCTCCCAGGTCAGGATCACCAGGTCGGCGAGCTCCGGCGCGTCGCGAATCCAGGCGGCGGCTGGCAGAACCTGCTCACCGACCTCGATGTCGAACCACTGCAGAACCGGTCCCCCTGGGCCGAAGAACCGGTGGTATGCCGCGGGGCGCTCGCGGGCGGTCAGCAGGTCCATCCGCACGTCCGCCTGCGCGAACGCGTAGTGCGGCACCGGCCGTCGCTCTTCCCAGAACAGCACGGGAGAGCGGCTGTCGACCACGGCCGTCTCATCGACGAAACCTCTTACCCAGCGCTCACTGGGTTCGGTGCGGACCGGCATACCGCAAAGTATCTCCTGCCTGCCGGGAGCGTGGAAGCCTCCGCTGCCTAGGCCGAGCCTTCGACCTTAGCGGCGACCGGCGCGAAGAGCGGCGCCTCCGCCAGCACGTGCCGCTCGGGAATGCGCTCATAGCCGTCAGTGGGTTCGTGCTGGCCGTGCTCCAATGGCCGGCCGTGCTCGTCGAGACCCACCATGACGATCTTCTCGATCGAGACGATGGGCTGGCCGGTCACCATGTTGCGGGCCTCGCAGCGCAACACGATCGATGTGCGGCCGAACTGGTAGGCATCCAGCCCCAGCTCGATGAGGTCGCCCATCTGGGCCGACGACACGAAGCTGATCTCGGACATGTACTTGGTGACGACGCGCCAGTTGCCCAGCTGCGAGATCGCGTAGATCGCGCACTCCTCGTCGATCCACTGCAGCAGGCTGCCCCCGAAGAGCGTGCCGTTGGGGCTCATGTCCTGTGGCTTCACTGATCGGCGAGAGCGAAACCGCATGTCCCTGGTCGCCGTCATTCTCCGAGTCTAATGACGGCACACGGCGGCATTGAGTCTGCCAGTTAGGCCGGGGTGGGCTCCGGTTGCCGCGGCCCGGGTGTTGGCAGGACGTTGGTCGCGACGAAGGCCACCGCGACTGCGACCACGACCTCAGGCGTCACCGACACGCCGTCGGCGCCGAGCAGTACGGTGGCCAGCAGCGTCGAGGTCAATGGCAGGCGCAACATCGCGGCGCACATCGCTCCGATACCCATGCCGATCGCCGGGGCCAGCTCCAGACCCGGAAGCGCGCTGGCGGTGATGCCAAGTGCCGCGCCGATGAACAAGGCCGGGAAGACCGGGCCACCACGGAACGCGCTGAGCGAGAGCCCGTAGGCGATGGCTTTGCTGAGGACCAGCAGGATGATCACACCGAGCGAGTAGTCCGTCGCGTGTTCCACCAACCCCGGCAATGCGTCCTGACCGGAGAACAGTACGGTAGTGAAGCTGCGCCCCGACAGCAGCTGATAGCCCATGGCGGTGAGGCCGATGAGCAGGCCGAGCACGGGTGTCACGACGAGCCGGCTTCGATGCACGATGGGGCGCAGCGACAGGCCCACCCACCGGATCGCCCATCCCAGCAGGGATCCGGCCACGCCCATGACGAACGCCCAGCCCAGGCTGGCCACGGTGGGCTCGACCGCAGGCGGCACCGACGCCAGCGCGAGGGAGAAACTGCCCAGGCCGGTCCAGTTGTTCAGGCCGACGAAGACCAACGCTCCGATTCCGGAGGCCAACAGGCCCGGCAGGGCCACCAAGCTGAGCGTGGCCCCGCCGATCCCGGCGACCTCCATGATCAGGAAGGCCCCCAGCACAGGCGATCCCAGCAGGGTGCTTATCGCGGCGAAGCTGCCCGCCGATGCCATGATCGTCATGGCCATTGGCGGCGAATCCTTCTTCGCCATTCGCACCGCAAGCGCTGCGAGCCCGCTACCAATAGCGATCAGCGGGGCCTCCGGGCCCAGTACGGCTCCGAAGCTGAGTGTCGTCAGCGCCGCCAGGGCGACGCCGAGCAGCTCGGGCCCGGTAGGCGGACTCCCGCCCGTCTGGAACCCGAATGCCGGTGAGTGCCCCCCGTGGCCGGGCAAGTACTGGATGGTCAGCGCCGTGAGCAGGCCGCACAGCACCAGCCATGGCACCGGCCACCATGCCGGCGCGGCCTGGCCGAAGACGCGATCGGGCAGGTCGAAGAAGAGCACGTGCTGGATTTTGGCGACCAGAACAAGGAAGCCGTAGGCAACGGCTGAGACAGGAATCCCGAGGATCGCCGCAAGGACGAGCGCCCCGATGTACTGCCGCGAACGGATCACGGCGACCGGGTCAATGGCGGGCGTGGGGACACCGGGCGTCACCGAGCCAGGTGCTCCGGGTGTCGCTGCGGAGGCGCCGGTGGGGTGGGTCGAGTCAGCCATCAGCCGGACACTCTTCCATCTGATTGGTCGGACTATGCAACAACCCGCCGAAGTCCCTAGCGCGGACCAGCGCCCGCAGTGCGGCCAGGTAGCCGGCGAAGCCCCGCGGAGTGGAACAGCAACAGGTGTCGGTTGTCCAGAGGGTGACCGCGGGAGTGAAGGAAACATTGCGGAAAGTCGCGCGCGCTACATAGCCTGCAGGATCTTCCGCATTCGCGAAGAGGGGACGAGCATTCCTGGCTCGGACGGAGCCGCCTGTCGGAATCGAACCGACGACCTATTCATTACGAGTGAATCGCTCTGGCCGACTGAGCTAAGGCGGCGGGCCCATGGGGCACGGCTGTCGAGTATACGGGCCGCCCGCGTTAGCAGGTCAGCCCGTCCCGCGGCACCTCACCGTTCACGTAGTAGCGGTCGATGGCGTTGTCGACACACGAGTTGGACCGACGGTATGCCGTGTGGCCGTCGCCGTCGTAGGTGATCAGTGCCGCGTTGGACAGTTGCTTGCGCAGCCGGACCGACCACTCGTAGATCGTTGCCGGGTCGCGGGTCGTGCCGACAACGACGATCGGGCCCGAGCCGGCGGCCGAGACGGTCTTCGGCACCCGTCCGGACTGGATCGGCCACACGCCGCACGGCACCGAACCCCACGCGAGCACCCGGCCCCAGGTGGGGGCGACCTTGGCGAATTCATCGGCGTTCTTCTCCACGACCGCCAGGTCGGCAGTGTCGGGCTTGTCCAGGCAGTTGACCGCGTAGATGACCTCCATGATGTTCCCCGTGTACTTCCCGGACGCCGTGCGATCGGCATACTCGCCGGCCAGCTCCATGAGCGCGTTGCCGTCGCCGTCCTTGGCGTCCCGCAGGGCGACGGTGAGCATTGGCCACAGCTGCTGGCTGTACAGCGCCTGGCCGATGCCCAGCGAGGCCCACCCTTCGCCGAGTCGGGTGACGCGGGCGTCGTCGGTCACGCGCAGCGGCTGGGAGTCAACTCCCTTGAGGAAGTCACGCAGCCACTGCATGCCCTCCTCGACTGTGGACCCCGCCGGGCAGTCCGGAGTCTTGACACAGCTGGCCATATAGGCCCGGGTGGCGATCTCGAAACCGCGCGCCTGGCCCTCGCTGAGCTCGGTGGAGGTCAGATCCGGCGCGACGACCCCGTCGAGGACGAAGCGCCCGACGTTCTTGGGAAACAGGTCGGCATACACGGCACCGATGTAGGTGCCGTAGGACTTGCCGAGGTAGTTCAGCTGCGCATCACCCAGCGCGGCCCGCAGGATGTCGGCGTCTCGGGCGACGTCTTCGGTGGACAGGTGGGCCAGCAGCGCGCCACCGCCGGCCTGACAGCCGGCCGCCAACTTCCTGGCCTGGGCCAGGAAGGTTGCCTCTTCGGCCGAGTCGTCAGGCGTCGGGTCCATTGCGAGGAACTCATCGAGGTCCGGGTCGGACAGGCAGTCCAAGGGCACCGAGGCGGCGACCCCGCGCGGGTCGAAGCCGACGACGTCGTATCGGCGGCGCACAGTGGTGCTGGCGATCTGGGCGGCTTGGCGCGCATAGTCCACACCGGACGCGCCCGGCCCGCCAGGATTGACAACAAGGGACCCGATCCGGTCGCCAGAGCTGCTGGCAGGGACCTTCAACACGGCCAGCTCGATCGTCGCACCTGACGGATTGGCGTAGTCCACCGGCACGGTCAGCTTGGCGCACTGCCCGCCCGAACAGCTACTCCAACGCAGGTTCTGGCTGTAGAACGGTGCCAACCCCGGCTGGCCCGCCGGAGGGGTCTGCGGGGTGGGCGTCGATGCCGTGGACGGGTTGCTCGCGCCGGACGGCTCGTCTCGCGGGAGAAAGGGTAGGACCAAGCACGAGGACAGCGACACCATCGCCACGACCACCGCGACTACCACGGCGGCACGCCGCCGCGCCCCCCCAACCATCGGCCCCATGACCCTCCAACGCTCGCACCGTGCCGAATGTCCCCCGCGCGGGTGGGTTCAGCCCGCCCAACCTACGCCGAGATCTGCAGCGACACAGCCATGGCCTCCAAGGCGAGCAACGGGGCGACGTTGAGGTTGATCCGCTCGCGCGCCTCGGCGATGGCTTCCAGGCAGCCCAACAGCCGCTCGGCCGAGAGGGCCGAGGCGAGCGCGCGCACCTGGTCCAGGCTTTCGGCGTTGACCAGCTCGACCGGGGCGCCAGTGCGCACGAGCAGTGCGTCGCGGTACATCGACATGAGGTCGACGAGCGAGCGGTCCACGACGTCGCGGGCCGACCTGGTGGCGCGAGCCCTCTGGTCGCGCTCCAGAGAGCCCAGCTGCGCGCGAATGTGCGGCGGCTGGGTGCGCGCCCCGGAATCGCCGCCCAGGGTCTCGACCAGCCGCACTCGCTCGGCCGCGTCGCGCTCGGCTGCCCGCGATGCCGACTCCTCGTCGGCGATCCCGGCCAGGTCGGCGGCCGCCCCGACCGCGTCACCCACGCTGCGAATCTTCAGGGGCAGGGTGATGATCTCGTGCCGCCGGTTACGGGCCTTCTCGTCGCGAGCCAGCCGACGTGCGAGCCCGACGTGCGACTGCGCCGCTCGCGCCGCATACCGTGCCATCGCAGCAGGTATGCCGTCGCGCCGCTCGAGCAGGTCGGCCACCGCTGCGATGGGCGGAGTCCGCATGCGCACCTGCCGGCAGCGCGAGCGGATCGTGATGATGACGTCCTCTAGGGAGGGGGCACAGAGCACCCAGACGGTGCGCGGCGTCGGTTCCTCGAGCGCCTTGAGCAAGGCGTCTGCCGCCCGCTCCGTGAGCCGGTCGGCGTCCTCGACGATGATGACCCGCCAAGCACCGACCGACGGCCGCAGCGCGGCCTCCTGTACCAGGGCACGCACGTCCTCGACCTTGATCGACAGCCCTTGGGTGGCCACGAGCGTGACGTCGGCGTGCGTGGCGCCCAGCGCGGTGCGGCACTCACGGCAAACCCCGCACCCATGCTGCGCACACTGCAGCGCCGCAGCAAAGGCACCAGCCGCCGTCGAGCGCCCGCAGCCCGGCGGCCCGGTGAGCAGCCAGGCGTGTGTCATGGCCTGCGGGTGGCAAGCTGCCCGGTTCAGGGCGTCGACCGCGTCCTGCTGGCCCACGACGTCGTCCCAGACGCTCATCCCAGCCATCCCCGGGACTCCAGCGCTTGGATGACCCGAGCGTTGAGATGGTCCGCGGGCAGGGTGGCATCCAGGACGAGATAGCGCTCGGGGTCGGCCTCGGCCCGGTCCAGGAAGTGTCGGCGGACCCGTTCGTGGAACGAGTCCGGCTCGGCCTCGACCCGGTCGGGCAGCGCGTCGCGGCGCCGCCGACCCTCGGCCACCGGGATGTCCAGCACCACGGTGAGGTCGGGAAACAGTCCGCCGGTCGCCCACTCGAGCACCCGGTAGACCTCATCGGCTCCCAGGCGGCGCCCGACCCCTTGGTAGGCGACCGAGGAATCCGTGTAGCGGTCGGTGACCACGTCGTCGCCACGCTCGAGGGCCGGCCGGACCAGCTCGTGCACGTGCTGAGCCTTGTCGGCGGCAAAGAGCAGCGCCTCCGCGCGCGGCGACACGTCGGCACCATGCAGCACCAGCTGCCTTAGCGACGCTCCGAGCGAGGTCCCGCCCGGCTGGCGGGTCACGAGCACCGGGCGCCCAGCGTCTCTGAGCGCCTTCGCCGTCAGCTCGACCTGCGTGCTCTTGCCCGCGCCGTCGCCCCCCTCGAAGGCGAGGAAGATCCCTCGGTGGGCTGGGGGGTCGCTCGGCTGGTCCATCGCGTGCAGCCTAGTGCGGGGCGCTGACCGGTATGCCGTGCGCCTCCGGGCGGTGGACGCAGCAACCCGGGATTCGCAGATGGGTCAAACGTGGGTGGACCCCCGTTTGCGGGGTAAGAAGGAGGTATGGCAAGTGAAGGAACCAGTGCCGAGAAGGTCCACAGCGCTCCTGACCCGGACGCTCCGGAAAAGCCCGACTCGCCTCCGGAGCTGAGCAAGCCGTCGTGGCGGTACACCGCGAAGAAGGCGCTGCGCGAGTTCTTCGCAGACCAGTGCACCGACCAGGCTGCGGCCTTGACGTACTACTCCGTCCTGGCCCTGTTCCCGGCGCTGCTCGCGCTGGTCTCGCTGCTGGGCGTCTTCGGCCAGGGCGAAAGCACGGTCAACGCCATGCTCGACATGGTGCGCTCCCTCGGCCAGCAGAGCGCCGCCCAGGTTCTGGAGGACCCGGTCCGGCAGATGGTGACGACGCAGGGCGCCGGCATCGGCGTGATCACCGGGTTGCTCATCGCCCTGTGGTCCGCCTCGGGCTACGTCGGGGCGTTCGGGCGAGCCATGAACCGCGTCTACGAGATCGACGAGGGACGCCCGGTCTGGAAGCTGCGCCCCCTGCAGCTGCTCATCACCCTCATCTGCGTGCTCGCGGTAGCCATGGTCCTCATGGCGGTCGTGGTGAGCGGACCGATGGCCCGAGCAGTTGGTGACGCTGTGGGCATCGGAGAGGGCGCCGTGACGGCGTTCAACATCCTCAAATGGCCGGTCATCCTCTTCGTCGTCGTGCTGATCGTCGCCCTGCTGTACTACGCCACCCCCAACGTGCGCCAGCCGAAGTTCAAGTGGATCAGCGTCGGGGCCGCAATCGGCATCGGTGTCTGGCTGCTGGCTTCGGTCGTGTTCGGCTTCTACGTCAGCAACTTCGGGTCCTACAACAAGACCTACGGGTCGCTCGCCGGGGTGATCATCTTCCTGTTGTGGCTGTGGCTGACCAACCTGGCCCTGCTGTTCGGAGCCGAGGTCGACAGCGAGCTGGAGCGGGCCCGCGAGCTCGAAGCGGGGATCGAAGCCGAGGAGACGCTCCAGCTGCCGCCCCGCGACACTGCCAAGAGCGAGAAGGCGGCGGCCAAGCGGGACGAGGCCATTGCCGAGGGCCGCGCCATCCGGGAGGCCGCCGAAGAGGCCAAAGCCGAGGCGGAGCGCCCCGAGAAGTCAGCAGCAGCGGACGAGGCGTCGGGTGAGGAGGGACGCAGCGGCGCGGGTCTGGCGCTCGGCGTCGCCGGAGGCGCCGCCCAGAACGCGGTCAACAAGGTCTTACGCCGCAGGAAGTAGGCGACCCGAACACCGGAGGTAAAACCGAGCGCCCTTTCGCACGTTGCACCTCCGCCATGGCCCACTCACCGGAGGTAAAACCGAACTTGGAGGTATAACCGGGCGCTCTTGCGCACGTCTGTACCTCCGGCCCACCCAGCACCGGAGGTAAAACCGAACTTGGAGGTGAAAGGGTGCGCTCTTTCGCACGGCCACAACTCCACTCGCGGTGGTATGCCGCCCGCTGAAGGCGAGCGGACGGCATACCGTGCGGTTCTGCTATTCCTCGTGCCGGTCGGCGTTCGCGTAGATCGCGTCCCGCACGTATCGCGCCAGGCCGGCAGCCACGTCCTCGTACGTCTTGGTGAACCGGGCATCCCCGATGTACATGTCGGCCAGGCCGCGATGCATGCCGTACGAGCAGGGATAGAACCACTTGTCGATATGCCGGCGATGCGCCTCGGCGGCGTCCATCGCCGCCTCGCTGGTCGCGGGCGCGCCTGAGCGTAGGGCCGCCGCGAGCGCCGACCCCGAGGCCTGCCCTTCGGCCTTGATCTGCTCCCAGTCCGCCTTGGTGTAACCCTTGGTGCGGCGGGTGGACTCCCGCCAGGCGTCCGTGTCGCCCCAGCGCTCCTGGGCCTCCTGCTGGTACTCGTCCTTGAACCCGTCGCCGAAGAGCTCCTTGAGGTCCTCGGTCGTGGCTGGTTGGTCGCTCATCTCGCGCTCCAATGCCTTGTCGATCGCCACGACGAGATCGCGCATCTCGTCGAGCCTGGTCAGGACCGCGTCACGCTGGCGGCGCAGGTGCCCCACCACGTCGGCTTCCTCCGCCAGCAGGGTCGCGATCTGCTCGAGGGGGAACTCCAGGCGCCGGTAGACCACGATCTGCTGCAACCGGATGAGGTCCTCGTCGGTGTACAGCCGGTACCCCGCCGGTGAGCGCTCGCTCGGGACGAGCAGCCCGATCTCGTCGTAGTGGTGCAGCGTCCGCACCGTCACGCCGAACATCTCGGCCACCTGCCCCACGGAGAAGGTGGTGCTCACGTGCGTTCCTTCGGTCATAAACCCAGCGTGCGGCCTCACGCCGGGAGAGGGTCAAGCCGCTTTCACGGTATGCCGTGCACCGCCGGCCGAGCGTCAGCAAACGCCGTGGTCGCCGGCCCGGGCACGGCCGGCGGTGCGACGTCCGCCAGCGCTGGGCGCCTGCACCGCTATGCGCTGCGGAGCCATCGAGGAGCGACGCGAGGCCGCCGTCGCCCAGCGGTTACAGTCGCCGCCATGGCTCATCCGAGGCGGTTCGGGGATGACGACCCGCTGCTGCGACGCGTCCGCCAGGTCTGCCTGGCTCTTCCCGAGGCCAGGGAGAAGATCTCGCACGGACTACCGAACTTCTACACCGTCAAGGTCTTCGCGCAGTTCGGCGCCGTCGTCAAAGGGCACCACGACGCCGACGACTACGCCCAGTCGCTTGTGGTGCTGCCCGACGAGAACGACCGGCGCAGCCTGCTGCAGGACCCTCGGTTCTTCGTGCCGGCATACCATGGCGCCTACGGTTGGATCGGACTCAACCTGCGTGTTGGGCAACCGGACTGGACCGAGATCGCCGAGCTGGTCGACATGTCCTACCGAAACACCGCACCCAAGAGGCTGGTGGCCCTTCTCGACCAGGGCCGAGCACCGCCACTCTCCCCTGAGTCGATGTGATGCCGACGTTGAACCCGATGCGGTATCACATCGACTCGGCGTTATCACATCGACTTGGCTGGGCAAGCCCCACATCAGTGCCAGCCGGTCTCGTCGACCCCACCCGGGACGTTGCCTTCCGCGGCATACGGCGTGCGGGTCAGGCGGAACGACGCCACGTCGAGCCATACCGGCGTGCCGGACCGATCGCGTCCGACCGTGAGCGGTTCGCCGGCGAAGTAGCTGCCCAGCCCGACCCACCGGTCTGGTCCGACGGGACGGAAGCCGGCCGTACGCGTGCCCGCCTCCATGATGGCGACCAGGCCGCCGTCCGGCTCGGCCTCGATGACGTAGGGCATCGTGCCCCAGTACCACGTGCCGACCAGGTCGACCACGGCCGCCTGGGACGCGTCGGCGACCCACAGCTGCGCATGGCGCGGCATCCGCTCCTGCCAGAGCTCGAGCAGCCCCAGTCCCCCTCCGAAGCCAGTCGTCGAGCTGCCCATCGTCACGGCCAGGTCGCTTGTCTGCACGTCGACGCGTAGCTCACACGTGAAGCCCGGCACGGAGCCGCCATGCCCGATCTGGCGGCGCCCGCCGATGTTCCACACCTGCAGCCCGAGGCCATGCGCCCCCGTCCAGGGCAGGCCGGCCAGGTCGTTGACCGTCCACGGCTCGCGCATCTGCTCGAGCAGTTCGCCGTCCAGCGGCCCCTCGATAGCCCCGACGAGGAAGGACCCCCACACCGCGAGGTCGCCGGTCGTCGACCACAGCTCGCCGGCCGGCCCCATCGCCAGGTAGTCCTGGACCGGCTCGTGGTGCAGCAGCGCAGCGTGCGGGTGCACTCCCCAACCGGTGGCCGCTCCTGTCGGGGCCGCCCGCGCCGTGCCCCGCATGCCGAGGGGACCAAGCAGGCGGCGGCCGATGACCTCGTCCCAGGGCGCGCCGTCCAGCGTCTCCAGCAGGCGGCCGAGCACGGCATACCCGAGGTTGGAGTAGTGGTACTTGCGACCCGGCCCGAAGCGGCGAGTCGTGCCCTGCCCTACCAGGGCCGCCCAGGTGTAGCCGGGGCTGCGCTCCCACCAGTCGCCGTCGGTCTCGGCCTGCAGGCCGGAGGTGTGGCTGAGCAACTGGGCGAGCGTCGCGTCGCCCACGGGCGCGTCGGGGACATGTCGCGAGACCCGGTCGTCCAGACCCACGCGCCCGGCGGCCACGAGCTGCAGGACCGCGACGGCCACGAACGTCTTGGTGACCGAACCCACCCGGTATGCCGTGTCCGGGCTTGCGGGCACCCCGCCCGGGCGGCCGTCGGCGAACCCGACGGCCTCGGCCCACACCACCTGCCCGTCGCGCGCGACGGCGGCGGAGAGCGACGGCTGGCGCGCGGCGGCCTGCGTCGAGCGCAACCAGCCGGACAACGCACGTCGGGTCGCCTCGTCGAGGCCGCTCATGCGCTGTCGGCCGCGGATGTCGCAGCCTGCTTGCGTGGTGCCGTCTTGGTGGTCTTCTTGGACGTGGCCGGTTTGGCGGCAGAGGTCTTCTTGGCAGCACGCTTGCGCGGCGCCGGCCCGCGCTCGCGTTTGTCGGCGAGCAGCTCGAAGGCCCGCTCCGGCGTGATCGACTCCGGGTCGTCGCTCTTGCGCAGCGTCGCGTTTGTCTCGCCGTCCGTCACGTACGGGCCGAAGCGGCCGTCCTTGACGACAACCGGCCGACCCGAAGCGGGGTCCGGCCCCAGCTCCTTCAGCGGGGCTGCGGCCGCACCGCGGCCACCGCGCATCTTGGGCTGGGCGTAGATCGCCACTGCCTCCTCGAGGGTGATGTCGAACAGCTGCTGCTCGCTCTGCAGCGAACGCGAGTCGGTGCCCCTTTTGAGATAGGGGCCGTAGCGGCCGTTCTGAGCGGTGATCTCGACCCCTTCGGCGTCCGTGCCCACGACGCGTGGCAAGGACAGCAGCCGCAGTGCGGTCGGTAGCTCGATGGTCGCCAGGTCCATGTCCTTGAACAGCGATGCGGTGCGTGGCTTGACCTTGGCCGCTTTGGCGGCCTTGCCCTTGGTCTTGGCAGGGGGCTGCGGTTGCTCTGAAAGCGCTTCTGCCGCATCGGTGTCCGTGGCCAGTTCCGTGGACGCGCTCGACTGGTCCGGCAGCACCTCGGTCACGTAGGGGCCATACCGCCCGGCCCGCGCGAGAATCTCGTAGCCGGTCGCGGGATCGAACCCGAGCACCCGGCCCTCGTCGGACGCCTGCTCGAGAAGCTCGCGCGCCCTCGCCGGCGTCAGCTCGTCCGGGGCCACGTCGTCGGTGATCGTCGCGCGCCGGGGCTGGACTGCAGGAGAGCCGGCAGACCCGTTTCCCACTGCGTCCGGGCCTTCTGTGCCCAAGCCGTTGAGCGCCTCCTCGACATACGGCCCGTAGCGTCCGACCCGCACCACGAGGCCTTCTCCCAGCGGGATCGTCGAGATGTCGCGTGCGTCGATCTCGCCGAGGTCGTCGACCAGGTGGCGCAGTCCCTCGCCCGATGTCGCCTCGTCCCCGAAGTAGAACCGCTGCAGCCAGGCCACCCGGTGCTCCTCGCCACCGGCGATGCGGTCGAGGTCCTCCTCCATCGATGCGGTGAAGTCGTAGTCGACGAGCTCGGTGAAATGCTCCTCGAGCAGCCGCGTGACGGCAAAAGCCAGCCAGGTCGGCACCAGCGCCGCCCCCCGCGTTCGCACGTAGCCACGGTCCTGGATCGTGCCAACCGTCGCGGCATACGTCGATGGGCGACCGATCCCCTTGTCCTCCATGGCTTTGACCAAGGTCGCCTCCGTGAAGCGAGGCGGCGGCGTGGTCTCGTGCCCCTGTGCCTCCGCGCGCAGCACGTCGATCGGCACACCCACCGAAAGCTTCGGCAGGCGCCGCTCCTGCTCCTCCTCGCGCGCCTTGGCGATGCGCTCCTCGTCGTGGCCTTCCTCGTATGCTGCGAGGAACCCGCGGAAGGTGATGACCGTTCCGCTCGCGCTGAGCTCGACGGTGCCGGGCAGGCCGGCGTGATGCTCGCCGTCTCCGGCCGGGTGCTGCGCCGGAGGCGCTGCCCCGCCACCCGGCATACCGGCACCGAGGCGCACCGTGGCGGTGAAGCCGCGCGCATCGGTCATCTGGGACGCGACGGTGCGCTTCCAGATCAGCTCGTAGAGGGCGAAGTCCTCGCCGCGCAGCTCCCCCGCCACCTGGGCGGGGGTGCGGAACCGGTCGCCAGCCGGGCGCACTGCCTCGTGCGCCTCCTGGGCGTTCTTCACCTTGGCGCTGTACCGCCGCGGGGCGTCGGGGACGTAGTCGGCTCCGTAGAGGTCCCGGGCCTGGCTGCGGGCTGCTGTCAGGGCAGCGTCCGAGAGGGTCACCGAGTCGGTGCGCATATAGGTGATGTAGCCGTTCTCGTACAGCCGCTGGGCGACTCGCATGGCGTTCTTGGAGGACATCCGCAACTTGCGGGATGCCTCCTGCTGCAGCGTCGACGTGGTGAACGGTGCCGCCGGCCGGCGGGTGTACGGCTTCTCCTGGACATCGGTGACGGTGACCTCGGCTGCCCGAAGGCCCGTGGCGATGGCGGCTGCGCGGGCCTGGTCCAGGTGCACGGCCGTGCTGGTCAGCCGCCCGTCGTCCCCGAAGTCCCGGCCGGTGGCGACGCGCCGGCCGTCGACCGCCGTGAGCCGGGCGGTGAACGCCTCGCGACTGGTCTGCGGGGTGACGTCGGCCTCGACGTCCCAGTAGCTGGCCCCGACGAACGCCATCCGCTCCCGCTCGCGCTCGACCACCATGCGGGTGGCGACCGACTGGACGCGGCCGGCCGAGAGGCCCTGGCGGACCTTGCGCCACAGGACGGGCGAGACCTCGTACCCGTACAGCCGGTCCAGGATCCGGCGGGTCTCCTGGGCGTCGACGAGCCGGTCGTCCAGGTCGCGGGTCTCCGCGAGAGCGCGTTGGATGGCCTCTGGGGTGATCTCGTGGAACACCATGCGCTTGACCGGGATTCGGGGCTTCAGAGTCTCCAGCAGGTGCCAGGCGATGGCCTCGCCCTCACGGTCCTCGTCAGTGGCGAGGTAGAGCTCGTTGGCGTCCTTGAGCCGGCGTTTGAGCTCGGCGACCTTCTTGCGCTTGTCGGGGTCGACGACGTAGTACGCCTCGAAGCCGTTGTCCACGTCGACCGCGAACTTGCCGAACGGGCCTTTCTTCATGTCCGCGGGGAGCTCGCTGGGGTTGGGCAGGTCGCGGATGTGCCCGACCGACGCCTCGACGTCGAAGTCTCCGCCGAGGTAGCCCGCGATGGTGCGCGCCTTCGCCGGCGACTCGACGATGACCAGCTTGCGGCCCTTGCCTGCTGCCACGGCATACCCCCTTGCTCCTGCCCCCCACGTGCAGCGGATTCGTCGCTGCCCGGACGTGGGTGCGGGCTTGACGG
>JBIOUP010000233.1:0-7834 GCA_044867305.1 Dermatophilaceae bacterium | reverse complement strand
GCGATCCGGCCGGCGGTGCCCTAGTGCGGCTTGCGAGGCCGGCGCTCCCTGCCGAAGCGCCGGGCCGCGGGCACGTCGAACGCATCGCACACGGCCAGCCACACCTCGCGCGGCGGTATGCCGTCTGCGAGCGCCTGTTCTGCGGTGCGCCCGCCCAGGGAGCCGAGCACGTGATCGTGAGCAAGCGAGCCGGCATACCCGGGTCCGAACTCCTCGCGCATGAGAGTCCAGAACTGGCTGTGCCGCACCTCAGGAGTGTCGCACCGAGCCGGCCCCAGTCCGACGGCCGGGCGAGCCAGCCTGGCATCGGGTGGGGGCGAACGTGCCCGTTGGCGGCTTCGGTCGCCGACCTGCGCCGGGAGCTGGCGCTGCGGGCCGGCCAGCGGACAAACCGGACGCCTATCGCGCATCCAGGTCACTCTTGGCATCGTATTTCGTGCTACAAGTGGCCATCCGGGTCGAAGAGCGACCGAATTGTCCGGTCCGGCCCGCCGGTGCCGCCGCCCGCTCCACCGGCCACGTGGTCACCATCCGCTCGGGCGGCCGCTGCACCGCCCTCAGGAGGCCCCGAGCTGCCATGGCTTCGGATGTCGGTGGGCCGTGCGAGGCTGGACGCCGACATGTTCGATGACGTCCTCGAGCGCTTCTCCCCCGCGACGGCGGAATGGTTCCGGGGGGCCTTCGCCGCACCCACCGACGCCCAGCGCGGTGCCTGGGCTGCGATCTCGTCCGGCCGGCATACCTTGGTCGTTGCGCCGACCGGCTCAGGCAAGACGCTCTCGGCGTTCCTGTGGGCACTGGACCGGCTGGCCACATCGGGGCCACCCGGGGGGGAGCGCAGCCGCTGCCGCGTGCTCTACGTCTCGCCCCTCAAGGCGCTTGCCGTCGATGTCGAGCGCAACCTGCGTTCGCCGCTGGTGGGCATCGGGCACGCCGCGACCCGGCTCGGCCTTCCTGTGCCGCAGGTGCGGGTGGCGGTGCGCTCAGGGGACACCCCTGCGGCGGACCGGCGAGCCTTTGCCCGCGCTCCGGCCGACATCCTCATCACGACGCCGGAGTCGCTCTTCCTGCTGCTCACGTCGTCGGCCCGGGAGGCGTTGGCAGGAGTCGAGACCGTCATCGTCGACGAGGTGCACGCCGTCGCCGGCACCAAGCGCGGCGCGCACCTCGCCGTGACGCTGGAGCGACTCGACGCGCTGCTGCCGCGGCCGGCCCAGCGCATCGGGCTCTCAGCGACGGTTCGGCCGGTCGACGAGGTGGCGCGCTTCCTCGCCGGCGGACGGCCGGTCGACATCGTGTCGCCGCCGTCAGAGAAGGCCTGGGACCTGCAGGTCGTGGTGCCCGTTCCCGACCTGAACGAGCTTGGCCAACCCACCGGAGACCTCAGTGGACCGGCCGCGGGCGAGCCACCTCGCGCGTCGATCTGGCCGCACGTCGAGGAGCGGATCGTCGACCTGGTCACCGCCCATCGCTCGACACTGGTCTTCGCCAACTCGCGGCGCCTGGCCGAGCGGTTGACCGCACGGCTCAACGAGATCCAGTTCTCCCGGCTGGAGCAGCTCGAGTCCTCGGGCCGATCGCCTGCGTCACCCCCAGCGCAGATCATGGCCCAGTCCGGCGCCAGCCACGGCGCCCCGGCAGTGCTGGCTCGGGCGCATCACGGGTCGGTGAGCAAGGAACAGCGCGCGCTCATCGAGGAGGACCTCAAGGCCGGCCGGCTGCCGGCCGTCGTCGCCACGAGCAGCCTCGAGCTGGGCATCGACATGGGAACGGTCGACCTGGTCGTGCAGGTCGAGTCGCCGCCGAGCGTGTCCAGCGGGCTGCAACGGGTCGGCCGGGCGGGTCACCAGGTGGGCGCCGTGTCGCGCGGCGTGCTGTTCCCCAAGTTCCGCGGCGACCTGGTGCAGACCGCGGTGGTCGTCGAGCGGATGCGGGCCGGGGCCATCGAGGCGCTGAGCGTGCCAGCCAACCCGCTCGACGTCCTGGCCCAGCAGATCGTCGCCATGTGCGCGCTCGACGACTGGAGCGTCGACGAGCTGGAGGCCCTGGTCCGCCGAGCCGCGCCGTTCAGCGGGCTCACGCGCCTGGTCCTGGAGTCGGTCCTGGACATGCTGGCCGGGCGCTACCCCTCCGACGAGTTCGCCGAGCTGCGCCCGCGGGTCGTCTGGGACCGGGTGGGGGGCACGCTGTCTGGACGGCGTGGTGCCCAGCGGCTGGCGGTCACCTCCGGGGGCACCATCCCCGACCGTGGCCTGTATGCCGTGTTCCTGGCCTCTGGCGACGGGCCCGGCCGCCGCGTCGGTGAGCTGGACGAGGAGATGGTGTACGAGTCACGGGTCGGTGACGTCTTCACTCTCGGCACCTCGGCGTGGCGGATCGAGGACATCACCCACGACCAGGTGCTGGTCACCCCCGCACCCGGGCAGCACGGCCGGCTGCCGTTCTGGCACGGCGACACGATCGGTCGCCCTGCCGAGCTGGGGCAGGCCGTCGGGACCTTCGTGCGAGAGGTGACGACGTTGGCAGCGGGCGCCGGGCGCGCACGGGTGCTCGCCGCCGGCCTGGACGAGTGGGCCACCGACAACCTGCTCGCCTACCTCGCCGAGCAGCAGGAGGCGGTGCGCCACGTGCCGAGCGACCGCACCCTGCTCGTCGAGCGGTTCCGCGACGAGCTGGGCGACTGGCGAGTCGTGGTGCACTCCCCGTACGGCGCGCCGGTGCACGCCCCTTGGGCGCTGGCGGTGTCGGCCCGGATGCGTGAGCGTTTCGGGGTCGACGTGCAGGCCATGCACGGCGACGACGGGATCGTGCTGCGGCTGCCCGACATGGAGCTGGCGGGGAGCGACGATGAGCCCGCCGCCGAGGCTGGCCCGCGCCCCGGCGCTCGAGCCGGGCGCCGGGACATCGACGCCGAGCTGCTCGAGCTGGTCCTGCTGGACCCCGACGAGGTCGCCGACCTGGTCACCTCGCAGATCGGCGGGTCGGCCCTGTTCGCCGCGCGGTTCCGCGAGTGCGCGGCGCGGGCCCTGCTGTTGCCGCGCCGCCGTCCCGACCGGCGCCAGGCGTTGTGGCAGCAGCGCCAGCGGGCCGCGGCTCTGCTGCAGGTTGCCAGCCAGTACCCGTCCTTCCCGATCGTGCTCGAGGCGGTCCGCGAGTGCGTCCAGGACGTCTTCGACGTGCCGGCCCTCATCGAGCTCTTGCGGCGGGTCCAGCGCCGTGAGGTGGCCACGGTGTCCGTCGAGACCCAGCAACCTTCGCCGTTCGCTCGTTCGCTTCTGTTCGGCTACATCGCCCAGTACCTCTACGAGGGGGACTCACCGTTGGCCGAGCGCCGGGCCGCGGCGCTCTCGCTCGACCCGACCCTGCTGACCGAGCTGCTCGGCCAAGGGGCGGGACTCTCGCTGCGCGACCTGCTGGACCCCCAGGCCATCGCCGCGACCGAGGCGCAGCTGCAGCACCTCGCGCCTGGACGGCAAGCCAGAGACGCCGAAGACGTCGTCGACCTGGTCCGTGTCCTGGGGCCGCTCGCCACCGACGAGGTCGTGCTCCGGGTCGAGGGCGGCGACCGCCAGCTCGTCGGCGGCTGGCTGGTCGACCTGGAGGCTGCTCGCCGGCTGATCCGGGTGCGTATCGGCGGCGCCGAACGGTGGGCGGCCATCGAGGACTCGGGCCGGTTGCGCGACGCGCTCGGGGTAAGCCTGCCAGTCGGCATACCGGAGGCGTTCCTGGCGCCCGAGCCCGACCCGCTCGGTGACCTGCTCGTCCGCTACGCACGGACACATGGGCCGTTCCGTGTCGAGGGGGTCAGTGACTGGCTCGCCCTCGGGCCGGCCGTCGTTCGGCACGCGCTTGGGCGCCTGGTCGGGGCGCGCCGGATGGTCGAGGGCGAGCTGCTGCCGGAGGCGGTCGGGGTCACCGCGCCGGGCGCCGTTGACTACTGCGACCCGGGCGTGCTGCGGGTGCTGCGTCGGCGCTCCCTGGCGGCCCTGCGAGCCGAGGTCGAGCCTGTGTCCGGGGGCGACTTCGCCCGGTTCCTGCCGACCTGGCAGGGCGTCGGCTCTCGGCTTCGTGGACCTGACGGGGTGCTGCGGGTGGTGGAGCAGCTGTGCGGTGCCGTGCTTCCGGCCAGCGCGCTCGAGAGCCTTGTCCTGCCGGCCCGGGTGGTCGCATACCAGCCGGCTCTGCTCGACGAGCTCATGGCCACCGGAGAGGTGCTCTGGCAGGGTCACGGGTCGCTGGCCGGCGACGACGGGTGGGTCTCGCTCCATCTGGCCGACCTGGCCCCCGTCACCCTGGCTGCTGCGCAGGCCGCACAGCTCGGCCCCACCCATGAGGCGGTCCAGGCGGCCCTCGCCTCGGGAGGCGCGTACTTCTTCCGCACCCTCTGCGACGTCGTCGCCCAGGCGGGCGCTCCCGTGCCTGACCCGGTGCTTGCCGAAGCCCTGTGGGACCTGGTGTGGGCTGGGCTGGTCACCAACGACACCCTCGCGCCGCTGCGGGCCTACCTGGCTGGCGGGCGAACGGCACATCGGGGGCGCGCACCGGGTCCGCGACGCAGCCGGTACGCCGGTCGAGCCGGTGCCCTCGGTGCGGGCCTGCGCGGCGCGCGCGCCAGCGAGCGAACGGCACTGCCCCCTGGCGCCCCACCGACGGTGAGCGGGCGATGGTCGCTGTTGCCGACGCGAGAAACGGACGCGACGGTCACGGCATACGCGCGTGCCGAGGTCCTGCTGGACCGCTACGGGGTGCTCACGAGGGGAAGCGTTGCGGCAGAGGAGGTTCCGGGCGGCTTTGCGGGGGTCTACCGAGTGCTCGCCGCCGCGGAGGAGGCCGGCCGCGTGCGGCGCGGGTACTTCGTCGAGGGTCTCGGCGCGGCTCAGTTCGGCACGACGGGAGCCGTCGACCGGCTGCGGTCGGGAGCGCGGCCGCCGGGAGAAACGTCCGCGGACCCCGGCAGCACCAGCCTGGTCCTGGCCGCCTGCGACCCGGCCAACCCCTACGGTGCGGCGTTACCCTGGCCCACCCGGGTCAGTGCTGCCGGCATCGGCCCCGGCGCGCCGCGTGGGCATCAGCCGGCCCGCAAAGCCGGCGCGCTCGTGGTGCTCGTCGACGGCGCCCTGGTGCTTTATGTCGAACGCGGTGGACGCACGCTGCTGACCTGGTCCGACGAGCTGCCCACCGTGCAGTCCGCTGCTGACGCGCTCGCCCTGGCCGTGCGTGAGGGAGCCCTGGGCCGGCTCACCGTCGAGCGCAGCGACGGCGAGCGGCTGCTGCGCTCGGACCACCCGCTCGTGCAGGCACTGGGACAGGCTGGCTTCCATGCGACACCTCGCGGCCTACGGTTGCGACGATAAGCATGCGAGGCATGACTGCATCGCACGGCAGCTGACATGCCGGAAGGTGACACCGTTTGGCGCACCGCCGCGCGCCTGCACGAGGCGCTCGCTGGCACGGTGCTGACGAGCGTCGACCTGCGCTGGCCGGCGCTGTCCACCCTGCGTCTGGAGGGCGCGACGACGACGCAGGTCCTGGCGCGTGGCAAGCATCTGTTGCACCGTCTGGACAACGGGGCCACCATCCACTCGCACCTGCGCATGGATGGCCAATGGCGGGTGGAGGCCACGTCGCGGGTGATGTCCCGTCGGCTCGCCGACCCACAGCTGCGCGCCGTCATCGGTACTGCCGAGTGGACCGCGCTCGGATTGCGCCTCGGCATGCTCGACGTGGTGCCCACCCGGGAGGAGCACACCCTCGTCGGGCACCTGGGTCCCGACCTGCTCGGGCCCGACTGGGACCCCGACGAGGCAGTCCGACGGCTGTCGGCGTACGGCAGCGAGATCGGATCGGGCCTGCTCGAGCAGACCAACCTCGCCGGCATCGGGACCCTCTACGCTGCGGAGTCCCTGTTCCTGGAACGGCTCAACCCGTGGATGCCGGCACACGAGCTGCACACGGTGCGTCTCGGGGACCTGGTGCGGCGGGCCCGCGAGCTGCTCGACCGCAACCGCGGGTATGCCGTGCAGAGCACCACCGGGGATCGTCGCCGGGGCGCTGCCACGTGGGTCCACGCGCGGTCGGGCTTGCCGTGCCGGCGCTGCGGCGGGCGGGTGCGAGTCGCCAGCATCGGCAACGCGCCTCATCAGCGCGCCATGTTCTACTGCCCGGGCTGCCAGGGCGGGCTCGCCCCAACCGACAACGGGCGAGCCCAGCCACCCCTGGGAGCATCCCGAGGCGGCTCACCGTCCTTCGGTTGACCGGCAGGTCGGGCGGGCTGGTCACCCAAGCGCCCACGGCTCCCTCAACCGGCCCCGTGGTTGGCGCTGTTCGGATGCGAACAGCTGGTGCAGCAGCTGGATCGCGACGGCGCCTTCCCCGACGGATGCAGCGACCCGCCGTCCCGCGCCGTGCCGAATATCACCGGCGGCGAAGACACCCGGCATACTCGTCTCGAGCAGAAATGGGCTGCGCTCGAGCGGCCACGCGCCACCCGCCGCCGCATCCGTTCCGGTGAAGACGAAGCCGTCGTCGTCCCGGCGCACCTGCGGTGGCAACCAATCGGTGCGGGGGGTCGCGCCGATCATGACGAACAGGCCGCCGGCGTCGACCTTCTCCTCCCGATCGGTCGACCGGTCGTGCAGCAGCAGGTACTCGAGCCAGCCGTAACCACCCCCGTCCACGATCTCGGTACGCAGGCGGACGGTGATGTTCGACGTCGCCTCGATCTGCCGAATGAGATAGCGCGACATGGCCACCTCAAGGGAGTCCGAACGCGCCACGACCGTGACCCGCTTGGCGTACCGAGCCAGGTAGAGCGCCGCCTGTCCGGCCGAGTTCGCGCCGCCGAGGACGTAGACCTCCCGGCCTGACATGGCAGGCGCTTCCGAGCTTGCACCGCCGTAGAACACGCCGGCACCGTTGAGCGCCTCGAGCGCAGGCTGGCCCAGTCGCCGGTAGCTGGCTCCGGTCGCCAGCAGCACCGTGCGGGCATGCACTCGGCCGAAGTCGGACAGCACAACCGAAAGCCCATCGGCCTGCGGACGAAGATCAGCCGCGCGCTGCATGAAGGCGAAGTCCGCGCCGAAGATCCATGCCTGCTGGTAGGCCCGCTGAGCCAGCTGCCGCCCCCCGACGCCTCGAGGAAAGCCGAGATAGTTACGGATGAGCGAGCTCGACGTCGCTTGGCCCCCGATTCCGCCTTCGTCGATGACCAAGGTCCGAAAGCCCTCCGACGCGCCGTACACAGCCGCTGACAGTCCGGCCGGTCCCGCGCCGATGATGACCAGGTCGAAGTCCGTCCCGCCCGGCACGACCGTTGAGCCCGCCGATGTGGCGATCTCGGCATTGGTGGGGTCCTGCAGGAACCGCCCGTCGGGCAGCGCGATAAGCGGCAGCCGTGCCTCGGGACCAGCTGCCGCCAGCAGGGCGCGCCCGTCGTTCGAGTCGGCAAGGACGAAGGTGTGCGGCATGGCGCAGCGCTCGAGCGTCTTCCTCAGCTCGTAGGCCCGGCCCGACCAGGACTCCCCCACCACGTTGATGATGTAGGGAAACACGCGCCGGCCCTCGGCCCACTCGAGCAGCAGGCCGGAGATCGCGGAGTGAAAGAGCTCATCCGGGGGCCCCGACGGCCTGAGCAGATAATGATCGATCCGCCCATGGGCGATCGAGTCGAAGATGGCCTCACCGGTGGCCGGATCGCCGAAGCCGCCCCAGTCGATGAGCAGCCCTCGCTTGGCATGGGGGTGCAGGTAGCGGGCCTCGTTCAGCAGCTCGCTGCCGGTCATTTCGGAGTGCCACTGTCCGGCCAGGATCAGGGCAACGTCCTGACCCGCATCCG
>JBIOUP010000232.1:0-3057 GCA_044867305.1 Dermatophilaceae bacterium | reverse complement strand
AGGGCCATCGCCGTTGCGGCCCCGAGACTGGCTGCTTCGACCACCGTCAAGCCCGGAGGTAGCGGAACGGCCTCGCCTGCGCCCGGAGGAACCCAGGCCGTGCGGAAACCCAGCCGCGCGGCTTCGGCGAGCCGGCGCGGCATACCGCTGACCGGGCGCAGCTCACCTGCCAGGCCGACCTCCCCGACGGCGAGGCAGTCGCACGGAAGCGGTTGGCCCAGCACTGCCGAGGCAACGGCGAGCGCCACCGCGAGGTCAGTGGCTGGCTCGGTGAGCCGCACTCCGCCCACTGTGGCAACGTAGGAATCACTGTTGCTCAGCGGGATCCGGGCTCGCTGCTCGAGCACCGCCAGCACCATGGCCACCCGTGAGGCGTCCAGGCCGTGTGTCGAGCGCCGCGGCACCGGCAGCTTGCTAGCCGCGACGAGCGACTGCACCTCGGCGACCAGGGGGCGGCGCCCCTCCAGCGCAACGGTGACACACGTGCCGGGGACGGTGGTGTCGCGGCCCGACAGGAACAAGCCGCTGGGGTCGGGCACCTCGACAATGCCCGTGTCACCCAGGTCGAAGCAGCCGACCTCATCCGTCGCCCCGTGCCGGTTCTTCACTGCGCGGACCATCCGCAGCCTCGAGTGGCGCTCGCCCTCGAACGCCACCACGACATCGACGAGGTGCTCGAGCACTCGGGGCCCGGCGATCGAGCCGTCCTTGGTGACATGGCCGACGAGCAAGACGGCGATGCCGCGCGTCTTGGCGGCGTGGATGACACTGGCCGCCACCTCCCGCACCTGGCCCACGTTGCCGGCCGCGCCCTCCACCTCGGCGCTCGCGACGGTCTGGACCGAGTCCACGACAAGCAGGTCCGGACCCAGCGCCTGCACCTGCCCCAGGATCGTGGCCAGATCGGTCTCGGCGGCAAGGTAGAGCCGGGGTGCAACCGCGTCGATCCGCTCGGCCCGCAGGCGTACCTGGGCCGCTGACTCCTCGGCGCTGACGTAGAGCACGTCGCGGCCCGCTCTGGCGGCCCGGGCCGCCACATCGAGCAACAGCGTCGACTTGCCGATGCCCGGCTCGCCGGCGACCAGGACAACCGCGCCCGGCACGAGGCCGCCCCCGAGCACGCGGTCGAACTCGCCCACCCCGGTCGGCCGAGCATCGGCCTGTCTCAGGTCCACCGCGGCGATGCGCTCGGGCAGGCGCGCTGTCCCCGCAACGGGCACGGTGCGCCCGCGGACCGCACCGATCTCGCTCACCGTGCCCCAGGCGCCGCACTCGCCGCACCGCCCGACCCATTTGGCTGCGCTCCAACCGCACTCGCCGCATCGGTATGCCGGTGCGCGGACGACCGCGCGCCCGTTCGTCCTCGTCGCCATGGCCGCGACGCTATGGCCTCGCACCGACAGCCTTCCGGCACGTGCGGTCGCCGACAGCCCTCGGGTACGTGCGGTCTCTGGACCAGCGGGTGCGCTAGGGGGCGAGGACCTCGACGCTTGGGAAGTACGTGCGGTAGCGCCCGGCGTCGCGGGTCAGCAGCCGGTATCCGGCGACGGCTGCGTGTGCGCCGATGTAGAAGTCCGGCAATGGAGTCGGATGTGTGCCGCCGCGGCGACGGTAGGAGAGGAAGGCCTTACCGGCGAGAAATCCGGCGGCCCACGGTAGCGGCTCACGCAAGAACTGGCTCGCGGGAAGTGCGTCGTCGAGGTCCTCGATCCGCTCGAATCCGACGGAGACCTCAGCGTAGACGATCGGGTTGACCATCACCGGTCCGAGGTCGAGCGCTTGCGCGAGCTCCGCGCTGGACCACTCGTCCCAGTGCGGGTCGGCAGTCATGATGTCCAGCAGGACGTTTGAGTCAACGAGCGTTCCCGAATCACTCGCCACGCAGCAGCGCCATGAGCTCGTCGGTGCTGCGTGCGGTCGTGGCGGTGCCACGTAGCCGACTCACGAGGCGAGTCCCTCGGCTCCCCCCTGCTGCGGGGCGCACGATCCGTATGGTGTCGCCCTCCTCCACCACTTCGACCTCCTCGCCAGGCAACAGCCCTTGCCGACGGCGGACGTCGGCGGGGATGGTGACCTGACCTTTGCTGTTGAGCCGCATCCGGCACCCCTACTACGTATCCGATGTAATACATACTACACCCAGTGTCCTGATCGCCCGGGGGGGGTCGGCGCCCAGCCGCCGGGCGTAGCGTCGTCCCAAGGGACACGGTGCGACACCGCGCCAAGGACGGGTAGGAGTTGTCAATGGACGAGCGTCAGACGCTGGGGAGGTCGCCGCTGTCGGTGCCACGACTTGGCGTTGGCGTGATGACGTGGGGGCAGGCCGCCGGGCTGGCCCGGTTGCATCCGGCCAAGACGATGTACGGCGGGCCAGAGAGCGCAGCCGAGGAGGCGGATGCCTTCGCCGCCAGCATGGCGGCGGGGGTCACCCTGTTCGACACCGCGGAGATGTATGCCGGTGGGGCATCCGAGCGTCGGCTGGGCGAGCTGGCCGACGGCACCGAGGCGCTCATCGCGACCAAGTTTCCGCCCGGCATACGGGCCAAAGCTGCGGATCTGTCCAGGGCCTTGGACGACAGCCTTGGCCGGCTGCGCCGGACGTCGGTGGACCTGTACCAGCACCACTTCCCGTCGCGCCGGATCGACATCCCCAGACTCATGCAGCTGATGGCTTACGAGGTCAAGACCGGCCGGGTACGCGCCGTCGGGGTGAGCAACTACTCCGAGCAGCAGATGCGCACGGCATACGCGGCACTCGCGGACCATGGGGTGCCGCTCGCCTCGAACCAGGTGGAGTACTCGCTGGTGCACCGCCAGCCGGAGACCAACGGCGTCCTGGACGCCTGCCGTGAGCTTGGCGTCACGCTCATTGCCTACCAGCCGTTGGCCAGCGGCGCTCTTACTGGTAAGTACGTCACGGCCCGTCCCCGTGGGTTGCGTCGATTTCTGCCGGCGTTCCGACGCGGCTCGCGCGAGCCGCTGGCGGCGGTGAGCGAGCTGTTGCGAGAGATCGGTGCCCGGCACGACGCGTCGCCGGCGCAGGTCGCGTTGCGCTGG
>JBIOUP010000231.1:0-6442 GCA_044867305.1 Dermatophilaceae bacterium | reverse complement strand
GCCTTCGGGAGCGGCGATGAGGGTGATCGCCGTGATGTCGTCGGCGCCGCGGTCGACGAGGAACCGGATCGCGTCAGCCAGCGTGCCGCCGGTGGCAAGCATGGGATCCAGGACATAGCACTGGCGGCCTGAGAGGTCGTCCGGCAGGCGGTTGGCGTACGTCACCGCTTCGAGGGTCTCCTCGTTGCGCACCATGCCGAGGAACCCGACTTCGGCGCTGGGCAGCAGGCGAACCATGCCCTCGAGCATGCCCAGTCCGGCGCGCAGGATGGGCACGACCAGCGGCTTGGGATTGGCCAGCTTGATGCCCACGGTCGGGGCGACGGGCGTCTCGATGTGAAACGGCTCGACACGGACGTCTCTGGTCGCCTCATAGGCCAGCAAGGTGACCAGCTCTTCGGCCAGTCGGCGGAAGGTCGGGGAGTCGGTGCGCCGGTCGCGCAGGTAGGTCAGCTTGTGCGAGATGAGCTGGTGGTCGGCGACGTGCACCCGCATGGGCGAAACTTACCGCGTGGGTAGCCAGCCGGACTGCGTGCCCAGCCGAGCCACCAGCGCCTCTCGCGTCGACGAGGCGAACAGCCTCGACGAGCGGTATGCCGGGTGGATGGGTCGCGCCCTCGACCTCGCTCGGCAGGCCGGCGCGGCCGGTGAGGTGCCGGTCGGCGCGGTCGTCGTGGACTCCGACGGAGCGGTCATCGGCGAGGGCGCCAACGCCCGGGAGCACACCGAGGACCCCACCGCCCACGCTGAGATCGTCGCGCTGCGCGCGGCCACCCGGCATACCGGCTCCTGGCGGCTGCTCGGATGCACCCTGGTGGTGACGCTCGAGCCGTGCGTGATGTGCGCCGGCGCCCTGGTGCAGGCGAGGGTGCCGACCCTGGTGCTCGGAGCGTGGGACCCGAAGGCCGGCGCGTGCGGGTCGGTGTGGGACCTCGTTGGTGACTCCCGCGCCAACCACCGCGTGCAGGTCCTGGGCGGGCTCCGGGAAGAGGAGTGCGCTGAGGTGCTGCGCGCGTTCTTCCGGGAGCGCCGGTAGGCAGGCTCGCGAGTGGCCGGTTGATTGTGAACCGCTTACAGCGAGCGGGTACCCTCGTCGGCGGTGGCGTGTCCGAGCGGCCAAAGGAGCACGCCTCGAAAGCGTGTGAGGGGGCAACTCCTCCGTGGGTTCAAATCCCACCGCCACCGCCAACTGCCCAGGGCAAACGCGGCACGGGCGGGCCCAGTTCGCCAGACCTCTGGCGTCTGCTGCCGCCCTCAACCTGGCCCGGTGTCGCCCAGCGGATCCGTGGCTGGGCGGCTGGAACGCGCTGGTGGTGGCGCTGTCGGGGGTGTGGGGACCTTGAAGCCGATGAAGGCGAACAGGACGTCGAGCACCGGGCTGAGGATGCTGAAGAAGCAGAACGGAAGGTACGAGATCGTCGGCACACCCAGGACCCCGGAGATGTAGGCACCACACGTGTTCCACGGGACCAGCACCGACGTGACCGTGCCGGAGTCCTCCACGGCACGGGACAGGATCTGCGGCGCGAGCCCCCGCGCGGCGAACACGTCGCGGAACATCCGCGCCGGCAGCACGACCGCGACGTACTGGTCTCCGCCTATCACGTTGAGCCCGATGCCACTGGCGTTGACCGCAAGGACGAGCTGGCCCCGGTTGCGAGCCCGGTTGACGACCGGACGCAGCAGCCGCTCGAGAAAGCCGGCGTGCTCCATGACGGCACCGAACGACAGGGCGCCGAGGATGAGCCACACCGTAGTCAGCATGCTCACCATGCCACCCCGCGAGAACAGCTGGTCGATCGGCTCGACCCCGGTCTTGCTGACGAACCCGGTGGCCATCGCGGCATAGATCGCCTTGATCCCGGTGGCGACCGGTCCCAGCCCCGGGTCATCCACGAACGCCTTCACGGCGTCCCACTGAGTGAAGGGCGCCATGATCCCGGCGAGCAGCGCTGCCCCGAGGATGGAGAGAAAGGGCGGGAACTTCCGGGCGGCGAAGAGGACGAGCAGCAGCAGGGGCAGCAGGTTCAGCAAGGAGATGTTGAACGCGCCCTCCAAGGCCTGTTGGGCCGCCTCCGTGCTCGTCGCTCCACTGGGCTGCGCGTTTCGCCCGAGGAAGAAGAAGAGCACCAGGCTGATCGCGAGCGCGGGCCCGGCGGTCCAGTACATGTTCCGAATGTGCTGCGTGGTGGTGATGCCGCCCACCAGGCTTGGCACCAGGATCGTCGTCTCCGACAGCGGCGTCATCTTGTCGCCGAAGTAGGCACCGCTGATCACTGCTCCGGCCGCGATGGCCTCCGAAAGGCCGAGCACGTTCGCCATGCCGACGAAGGCGACACCCAGCGTGCCGGCTGTCGTCCACGAGCTCCCGGTCACCATGCCCACGAGCGCGCAGATGGCCGCGGACGCGAGATAGAACCAGCTCGGGCTCAACAGGCCAAGCCCGTAGTGGACGACGGTCGGGATCGTGCCGGCCATGTTCCAGGTGCCGATGAGCGCTCCTACGGCCAACAGGATGAAGATCGCACCGACCGCGGACGTTACCCCGCCCACCGCGGCACCCGCGACGGAGGCAACCGTGTGCCCGTTCTTGAAGGCGATCAGGCTGGCGAAGGCCGCGCTGAAGAAGAGCGCGACCTGCAGCGGTCCGTTGGTTGCGTCCACGCCGAACAAGCCGATGGTCAGGGCGATCAAGCCGATCAGGACGACGATCGGCAGAGTCGAGTCGAGCACGCTCGGCGGTCGGGGTTGGGACGGTCGTTGGCCCGGCTCGTCCTCAGGTGTGGTCGGCGTGGGGTCGGCCTCAGGCACAGTTACGGTCGGATCCGGATCGCGACGCAGGAACTTTCATTGCTGGGCTGGCCCGCCTTCCTGTTCGGTCCTAGGCGGCGTTTGCGATTATCGTCCGCATCGCCCCCATCGGCAACGACCCTCCCGGCCGGTCAGCAGGGGGACGCGCCTGGCGCCGGCACCGGTGCGGTCGGTTGGGCGAGCGCGGTGAAACCGTCGCCGAGCACCAGGTCGACCGATGCGTCGGCCCGAGTGTCCTTGACCGGGACGGCGCCTGCGACCAGCGCGATCACCAGCTGTGCGCCGGCCTCGCCGTTGGGCCCGTAGCGAACCTCGGCCGAGGCGGCGACGGCCTTCTTCGCCGGGTCGTTCTGGACGCTGCCGACGACGAAACCACGCTCCTTGACCAGCTTGGCGGTCGAGCCGGCCAGCCCCTGGCGCTTGGTGGCGTTGAACACGTTGACCGTGACCTGGGACGGCACGGGCGTGCTGCCGGGGGCCGGGGTGCAGGTGGCTGCGGCGTTGGACGAAGGCCCGGCGTTCCAGTAGCTCGCCGCGTAGTAGAACGACCCGGCCAGCACCAGAGCAACGAGCGTGAGCACGATCGCCGTGCGACGACGCTTGCGCGCCCGCGCCGACGACTCGGACTCGACGACGAAGCTCACGGCATACCCTCCCGGTTCTGACGCTTAGTCAAGCACGAGGACGCGCGCATGCAGGGTGCCACGCTGATGCAGTGCCGCACGCACCGCTCGGTGCAGTCCGTCCTCGAGGTAGAGGTCGCCGTGCCACTGCACGACATGGGCAAACAGGTCCCCGTAGTACGTCGAGTCGTCGGCCAGCAGCTGGCCCAGATCCAGGGCGCGCTTGGTCGTGATGAGGTCCTGCAGGCGCACCTGGCGAGGTGCCACATCCACCCAGTCCTTGGTCGATGTCAGCCCGTGCTCGGGGTAGGGCCGGCGCTCACCGATGCCCTTGAAGATCACGCCCGCCAGTCTAGGGTGGGGCCGCTCCGTCCAAACCGGGCAGGGCGAACGAGTCACAGCAGCCACTTCTGTACCGGTGCACCCACGAAACTCCGAAACGTTCACCGGATCCGGTGAACGTGGCGGAATATCGTGGCTCGCTTGGTATGCCGTGCGCCGTGGGTCGCCACGGGACGCACCGGGCATAGAGTGCCGACCGTGAGTGAGCCCCAAACGCCTCAAGACGCGACGACGCCCGCAGCTGCGGCGGCCGAGCCCGAGCAGGTCCAGCAGATCCGGGCCGGCTACGAGTTCAGCGGCGGCGCACTGGAGTTCGGCGCCGCCGTCGTGGACGGCACGGCATACCCGACGGCCAAGGTGCGCATCCCGCTCGGCGTGCTCAACCGGCACGGGCTGGTCGCCGGCGCGACCGGCACCGGCAAAACCAAGACTCTGCAGCTGATGGCCGAGCAGCTCTCCCAGCAAGGCGTCCCGGTGTTCCTGGCCGACATCAAGGGCGACCTGTCCGGGATGGCTAGCCCGGGCGAGGGCAACGACAAGATCAGCGCGCGCACTCAGGACATCGGCGAGGAGTGGGTGCCGACGGCATACCCAGCCGAGTTCTACGCGCTCGGCGGGCAGGGCAAGGGCATCCCCGTGCGGGCCAGCATCTCTGCCTTCGGGCCCACTCTGCTGGCCAAGGTGCTCGGCCTCAACAACACGCAGGAGTCCAGCCTGGGCCTGGTCTTCCACTACGCCGACGCCAAGGGGCTTTACCTCGACGACCTCAAGGACCTGCGCGCGGTCGTACAGCACCTGACCTCCGACGAGGGCAAGGCCGACCTCAAAAGCCTGGGCGGGCTGTCCTCCGCCACAGCGGGTGTGATTCTGCGCGAGCTCATCACGTTCGCCGATCAAGGCGCCGACGTGTTCTTCGGGCTGCCCGAGTTTGACACCGTTGAGCTGCTGCGGACCGCCCCCGACGGGCGCGGCCTCGTGTCGATCCTCGAGCTGCCCGCAGTCCAGGACCGTCCGGCGCTGTTCTCGACCTTCCTCATGTGGCTGCTCGCCGACCTGTTCCATGACCTGCCCGAGGTCGGCGACCTGGACAAGCCCAAGCTGGTCTTCTTCTTCGACGAGGCCCACCTGCTCTTCAACGACGCGTCCAAGGACTTCCTCGACGCGATCACCCAGACGGTGCGGCTCATCCGCTCCAAAGGGGTCGGCGTCTTCTTCGTGACCCAGTCACCTAAGGACGTGCCCGCCGACGTGCTCGGCCAGCTGGGCAACCGGGTGCAGCACGCCCTGCGCGCCTTCACCCCCGACGACGCCAAGGCGCTCAAGGCCGCCGTGTCGACCTACCCCAAGAGCGGCTACGACCTGGCGACCCTGCTGACCCAGCTGGGCACCGGCGAGGCGGTCATCACCGTGCTGTCCGAGCGGGGCGCGCCCACCCCGGTCGCCTGGACGCGGATGCGCGCGCCGCAGTCGCTCATGGCTCCCTCGCCCGAGGGGCTGATCGATCGAACCGTCGCCTCGTCCGCACTGGCGAGCAAGTATGCCGCCGCAGTGGACCGCGAGTCGGCCCACGAGAAGCTGACCGCGGCGGCGGGGCAGACCGCGGAAACTCAGCCGACGCCGCAACCCCAGGCCCCCCCAGCGCCCGAGCCGGCCGCCCCGGAGCGGACAGCCCGCGCGGAGCCCACCATGGTCGACAAGGTCGTCGGGTCGTCGGCGTTCCAGTCGATGATGCGCTCTGCCGGCACGGTCATTGGCCGGGAGATCACCCGGTCACTCTTCGGCACGTCACGGCGGCGGTGAGCGCTCGGCCGTTGGCCTAAGGCGTTTCAGGCTCCGATCTGAGGGCCATCGCGGTCCGCCCTGAGGTCGCCGCCCGATCCGCTGACTGGTGCCCCGTTCCTAGCGTCGGTGACGCGAGCATTCAGCCCGCTCGACCGAAGAAACGGAGCATCACATGAAGCGTTCTGCCATCGCGACGGCTACAGCCGCGGGCGCACTGGGGTTGGCCCTCGCGACGTCGGCTTCCGCCCCTGCCGCCACCACCACCAGCTCCGAGGCGGCGCAGGGCGCGTCATCGTCCAAGACGTTCTCCATGGTCCGCTCGTCGGCGGCCGAGGTCACCGGCTGCCTTCCGCAGGCCAAGGCGAACGTCAAGATCACACCCATCGAGGGCGCCGAGCGAATGGAGGTCGAGGTCTCCGGGCTGCCGGCCAACACCGAGTTCGACTTCTTCGTGATCCAGGTGCCCGACGCCCCGTTCGGCATGTCCTGGTACCAGGGCGACATCCAGACCAACGACCGCGGTCGGGGCCACGGCAAGTTCATCGGCCGGTTCAACATCGAGACCTTCTCGGTCGCTCCCGGCGTGCAGCCGGCACCGGTCGTTCACGACTCGCCCATTCCGGACGCCGCGACCAACCCGCAAACCGCCCCGGTGCACCAGTACCACCTCGGCCTGTGGTTCAACTCGCCCGCCGACGCTGCGGCAGCCGGCTGCTCGGCGCCGAACGTCGTCACGCCGTTCAACGGCGAGCACAACGCAGGCGTCCAGGTGCTCAGCACCAAGAACTTCCGAGCCGACTCTGGTCCGCTCCGGGACCTCATCCCCTGACCACCACTCAGGCACCACCCGGGGGAGGTTGGCGCGGCCGGCTTGTCGATCTTGC
>JBIOUP010000230.1:0-2702 GCA_044867305.1 Dermatophilaceae bacterium | reverse complement strand
CGACGCATCATTGAGTGGACGCAAACTCGTGGAGCTGGCGGCCCCGCCGGGGCAGCTCCCCGACTCGGCGCGGCTGGCTCGCGCTGCCCCGATACCGTGGCCTGATGAGCCAGTCGCGCGACCTCGTGGGCGTCGGACCGTATGCCGGTCGCTGGCCTGAGGGCCCCCAGTGGGACCCCGCGCTGCTCGCCGAGGGCGACCGGCGCAACGTGGCTGACGGTTACCGCTACTGGCGGCACGAGGCGATCCTCGCGGACCTGGACTCGCGACGGCACCCGTTCCATGTTGCGATCGAGAACTGGGGTCACGACTTCAACATCGGCTCGGTTGTCCGCACCTCCAACGCGTTCAACGCCGCCGGCTTTCACATTGTCGGGCGCCGGCGCTGGAACCGGCGTGGGGCCATGGTCACTGACCGTTACCTGCACGAACACCACCACCCGGACGCGGACGCCCTGCTTGGCTGGGCCCGCCAAGCACCCGGCATACCCCTCGTGGGCGTTGACAACCTGCCTGGCTCCCGGCCGCTGGAGACCTACGGCCTGCCGCGCCGGTGCGTCCTCGTCTTCGGGCAGGAGGGGCCCGGGCTGACCGAGCCGATGCAGCGCGCGTGCGACGTCGTCCTGCACATCGCGCAGTTCGGGTCCACCCGCTCGATCAACGCCGGGGCGGCTGCCGCGATCGCCATGCACACCTGGGTGCGTCAGCACGTGTTTGCTCAGCAGCCCTGCGACGCAAGCGCTGGGCGATAGGCGCGAGATGGACCGGCTTGCGGCGCAGGACCTCATCACGTTCTGGCCCGAGCTGCGCGGCTGGCCGCAGGATGTTGGCGCGTTGGCCGTTTTCGAGGGGGAGGGGCTCCTCGACGAGCGCGGCGAACTGGAGCTAGCCGCCGTGCGGGCCACGATCGAGTCACGCCTGCCTCGGGTCGCACGGTTCCGGCAGATCCTTTATGTCCCCAAACTGGGCCTCGGGCGGCCGCTGTGGGTGGACGCGCCGTCCTTCGACATCGACCAGCACGTGCAGGTGGCCAGGGCGCCTGCGCCGGGCGAGCAGGCGCAGGTGATCGCCGTGGTCGAGCAGCTGCGTCTGAGACCTCTGGCCCGGTCGCGGCCGCTATGGCAGGTCTGGCTGCTCACCGGACTGCCAGGGCGGCGGGTCGGCTTCTACCTGCGCGTGCACCACGCCGTCGCGGACGGCCCGGCGGCCCTCGCCATGCTCGGTGCGCTGCTGGACCCTGAGGAGGGGGCCCGGCGCGAGCAAGCGTTGCCATGGACACCCAGAGCAGCCCCCACCGCCCGGGCCCTGTTCGCGGACACGTGGCAACGCAGGTGGGCGGGATTGACGAGGGGGCTCACATCCGCTGCCGCCTGGGCCGCCCGGCCTCACCATCCTCGTGCCGCGTGGCGCCAGGCCCGCACTGCGCTGGCCGAGATGCGTGTGCCGCGCGGCGGCCTCAACCGCGTGGTCGGTACGCAGCGCCGGCTCGTGCTCATCCGCACCGGCCTCGACCCGGTGAAGGACATTGCCCACGGGCACGAGGCGACCGTCAACGACGTCCTGCTCACGGCGGTGGCAGGCGGGGTGCGGGCCTTGCTGGTATGCCGGGGCGAGGCTGTCGTCGGCGTCCAGCCGCAGGCCATGGTCCCGGTGTCGTTGCGGGCGGGCAGAGGCGGAGGGTCGCCCGGGAACCAGCTGGGCTCGATGATCGTCCCGCTGCCGGTCGGCGAGCCCGACCCGGTTGCGATGCTGCGTCAGCTCGCCGCCGACACCAGTCAGCGCAAGCCGCGGACCCGGTCGCGGCGCAGCCCGGTGTTGCGCAGCACCCTGCTGCAACGGGCCGCCATGGCCCTGCTCACCCGTCAGCAGGTCTACCACGTGTACTTGGCCGACGTGCCTGGTCCGCGAAAGCCGCTGTCTCTCACGGGTGCCCGAATGATCGAGCTGTTCCCCGTGGTGGCCATCATGGGCAACCTGACGATCGGCGTGGGTGCACTGTCCTTTGCCGGTCAGCTCAACATCACCGTGGTGGCCGACCCGGCCGCGTGCCCCGATGTCGACGTCCTCGCGAACGGGCTGCGAGACACCCTCCGAGCGCTCGGGGCGCCGGTGGATGTCGAGTCGAGGTGGTGACGGAAGGTCCCGCTACGTGACCGGGGCTCGGGCGAGGGCCACGGCCGGCTTGATCATGTCGCGCAGGGACACGCCGAGCCCGTAGGTCAGGAAACTGCCCTCTGGCACCAGCTCGAGCAGGCCGCCGCTCTTTCGCTCCTCGGGCAGCAGGCGCGCGAGCTTCTGGCACTTCGACTCGATCCTGACCGACCCGGCCGGATATACCGTCGCCCGGGCGTGGAAGGAGACGGTCGCCGGGGGGATGGGGGCGACGAGGGAGAGCACCCCGCCGCGACGGATCGGGACGGTCAGCGCGACCTCGTCGCCGGTGCTGATGTGGCGTGCCTTCCAGCTCTCGGGGGCGGTCGCCACGTAGAGGCGCCGCCCCTCCGCGATGCAGATGACCCCTGAGGCCCGCGGCTTTCCGGAGGCGGTCACGTAGCTCAGGACGGCGAAGGACCGCTTCTCCAGCTCGCTCCAGACTCGTTCGGTGCTCAGGCGTGATGTCGGCGCGGCGTCGGACCCGGCTCGACGCGGACCTTGGAGCCTCATCGCGAATCTCCTTCGAGACGGGGCCCGGTAAGCCCTCC